>JAJTBH010000055.1 GCA_021287005.1 Anaerolineae bacterium | reverse complement strand
ATAAGCACCAAACGGGTGGTACTCCTTCGTTGGTTTGGGCAAATTACTTTATATAAATATCTTCACGATTAATCAGAATTAAACAATTCAGCGGATGGCTCTTTCGATCCATCCGCTGAATTTATGTCACCATTGAGGTGCCCCCACGGAGACTCGAACTCCGGTTATAGCCTTGAAAGGGCTGTGTCCTAACCACTAGACCATGGGGGCAACGGACAATATTCTACCAGTACCTCGTTAATCGGTCAAGGCTTGTGAGGTACCAATTTTTAACTAATTTTACGTTCCTTTTCCAGGGCATGAAAGGTGTTCATATACTCCACCTCAATCTTGGTGGCGGTCTCATTGGCAGCCGCAAAGTTCTCGCTCAAAGCCTGATCTTCAAGGACCGCCAGCAAAGCCGCCAGTTTTCGTGCGCCCACATTGGCGCTGGCGCCCTTAAAACTGTGCGCCAGGCGTTTGAGGCCCGCGCCGTCGCGCCCTTTAATTAACTTGCGGATATTAAGCAGCATGGATTTTGAATCACGAAAATACAAATCGATCAACTCGGTTAAAACATCCGGCTGGCCTTCAATCTGCAACTGGCGGATGCCGGCGATAATGTTGCTGTCAAGCGTATCCTGGCTTTCCAATGGAAAAAGCTCTCCCGTGGTTAAGCGCCGCTGTAAAGGCCCGCTGCCTTTTTCCAACTGGCCGTCCGGCAGAACCCGCCGGATCACCTCTTTTAATTTTTCCATATCCACCGGTTTGCTGATATATTCATCCATGCCGGCTTTAATACAGGCCACGCGGTCTTCATTCGATGCGTTGCCCGTCATGGCGATGATCGGCACATGCGAGCCGCGTGTAAATTCAAAGTCCCTGATTTTGGTGGCAGCCGTCAGTCCGTCCATACCCGGCATCTGGCAATCCATCAATACAAATTTAAAACGGCTCGAGTCCTGCATGATCATGTCCAGGGCCTCCCGGCCGTCCGAAACGCTGATGCCGTTAAAACCCAGCTTGGCAAGCTGCAAAACCGTCAGGCGTTGGTTGGCCGGGTTATCTTCTGCCACCAATACATCTTTAATGCGCGTATTTCTTTCAAAGACAAATTGCACATCCGAGATATCCGGAGCATCCTGAAAGGCCTCCGCCGGTTCATTATTAAACACCTGGTCCGGCGCAGAAGGGATTGCGCTAGTAACAGCGCCCTTTAACACCTCAAACAAGGCCGCCCGTTTAATCGGTTTAATCAGCCTGAAAGCCAGGTTCATCCCGCCAAATTCACGCGTTCCTTTTTGTTCGAGCGACGTGATAAACACCATTTTGACGTTAAAAAAATGGTCCAGTTCTTTGGCCGCCTGGTCAAATTTAAACATTTCCAGGCGTGTCATATTGGATATATCCAGAAGGATGATATCCAACGATACGTTTGATTTTAATAAGCGGATCGCGTCACCGATATTGGCCAGGCTGTAAACATCCACGCCCCAGTCTTTGATATACTGGTAAATTACATCTTTTAAAACCGGATTCTTTTCAATCACCAGAACGCTGGCCGCCCCGGCTTCATTCAGGCTTAACGGTTCGTTTAACTCATGTTCCACCGCGCCAAATTTTAAGTTAAACCAGAAGGAAGCGCCGCCGTCGCGCTCATCATCCAACCCGATTTCACCATCCATCAGTTCAACCAGGCGTTTTGAAATTGCCAGCCCCAGACCCGTGCCGCCATATTTGCGGGTTGTGCTGCCATCCGCCTGGGTAAAGGGTTGAAAGAGAATTGCCTGAACTTCCTTGCTGACGCCGATGCCGGTATCTTCCACGGTAAAGTGCAGGGTCACGTTCTGGCCGGCAAAAGCCTCAACCGACACGCGAATATGCACATGCCCCACGTTGGTAAACTTCACCGCGTTGCCTACCAGGTTCATTAATACCTGCTGCAAACGCAAAGGATCTCCGTTGACCACTTTGGGCACATCCGGAGCCACATAAACAATTAACTCAATGCCCTTTTCGCGCACTTTAGGCGCAAACATATCCACAATGCTGTCGATGGCATTCTCAAGGTCAAAATGGATATTTTCGAGCACAATCTTTCCGGCTTCGATTTTGGAAAAATCGAGGATATCGTTGATTAGTTTTAATAACAATTGCGCCGAATCATTAACAATTTTGGCATATTCACGCTGGTCTTTGTTTAATTCAGTGTGCAGCAGCAAATCGGTCATGCCAATCACTGCATTCATCGGTGTGCGAATTTCATGGCTGACAGTAGCCAAAAACTCCGATTTTAATCGGGATAATTCCAGGGCCTGGTCGCGCGCACCGGTCAGGTCGATATTTTTATTCTCAATTTCTCCCGTATAGTTTTGCAACTGGCGCAGATATTCATCCCGTTCAATTTCCGTCCCCATCCATTGCGCCATCAGGCGCATAATTTCCTGTTCCGCCGTACCGAGCGAAAAACAACACACATCCGAGCTGATGAACAACAGGCTTCCGTAAATTTCATATTGAACTTTTACCGGAACACCCATAAAGGATTTAGGGGAAAAACCTGTCTTGCTTGAGCTTTCGTCGTTTTTTACCTCCAGGTTTTCCTGGTAAGGTTCATCACGCGAAATGACGATGTCGCAGAATTTGTTGTTTTGCTCAAAAATCTGTTTTTTAACATCGTCAAAACGTTCCGAATATATTTCAATTACCTGATTTTCACTGCCCTGTCGGCGTGATAAAACGCCCAGTTCCATATTAAACAACTGGCAGCCCAACGATAACATGGCCAGTATTTTTTCGGAATATGACAGAGTATGCGATGAGGTGATGTTATACAGCGCCATGATGGCATCCTGGCTATTTTTTAATGCCGTTTCTGCCGCCTGGCGCTTCTGCGCTTCCATCGTCAAAGCCTGGTATGGATCAATTTTTACGGGTAATGGAATTGTTTTTGAATCATGCTGTGATGATCTGACATTTTCCCCATTTAAGACCCGGTAATCCTCGGCTTCAAAGATAAAATATTCCTTGTTGATTGGTTTTAAAACCAGGCGCGAATATTGACCCCTGTTCTGGATGACATTTACCGCAAATTCTTCACCAGCGCGCACGTGTTGGACGGCCTCATCAAATTTTTCGCTGCCGCAGCAAAACTTAAATAATTCGGCAAACTTTTTTCCTTCCCAATTTCCGACCAGGTAAAACAATTCACTAAAAACAGAGCTGACCCGTTCAATCGACAGGCTGTTATAGTTAACAATAACCACACCAATTTTTAGTTTTTCAATTAAATCGGAAATGGGAATCGGGTTTGAACTCATAAATACCGTTACCTTTTACGCGCCTGTTTGCTGCGTTCGTTAACTCGTAGCCAGGCCGGTGAAGGATTGGTCGGGATGGAATCAATATCTTCCTCGCGACTGAATGCATAGGCCATATCCTCAAACAACATTCCCAGGGCAGATGTAGGCGCGTTGATGACCGGTGGAATGCCCAGGTTAATACTGGAAACAAAAGTTTCTGAAGCAAATGGAACCACCAGTTGCAGGGGGTGTTTCACCACTTTTTCAATATCCTTACGCGCCAGGCCGCGTTTTTCAAATACCCAGTTTAAAATCAGGCGAACGTTCTCGGCCGGGAATTGTAATTGATTTAAAGTCTCAAGCGAGCCCACCGTGGCGCGCACTGAGGCCAGTTCGGGCGCCAACACCAGCATCAATTCATCCGCCTGGTCAATGCCCATTAAAGTTGTTTCCGAAAAATCATGCGGCAGGTCCATCACCACATAAGCAAATTTTTTCTTTAACATACCCAAAACTTTTTCAACCACCGGCGGCGAGATTAACTCTGCATCCACCGAAAAACGCGGAGCGGCCAGAACGGAAACTCCGGAAGCGTGTTTCATCATCACGTTTTGCACCAGGTCGCTGTCAATTTCATTCAGGTTCACTTTGGCCAGGTCTGCCCAGGTGTTACGCAAAGTAAGGTTTAACATCAAAGCGCATTGCCCCATAATAAAAGCCATATCCACCAGGGCTACCGGCTTGCCCCACACCTGTGCCAACCCGGCGGCCAGGTTGGTCGCCACAGTCGATACACCCACACCACCCCGCAATGAAAATACGGAAATAAACTTCCCATCAACATTTTGTTTTTCGGGAACAACCTGCAAAGCGGAACGCCGTAATAAACCTTTAATTCTGGCCTGTAATTCAGCCGGCTGGAAAGGTTTGGTCATGTAATCATCTGCGCCCACCTCAAAACCGCGCACTTTTTCTTCCAGGGTATCGTGGGCGGTTAACATCATGATCGGGATATGGCGTGTCGTCGGCCGTTGTCTCAACGTCTGGCAAACCTGATATCCATCCATTTCAGGCATATCGATATCCAGGATAATCAAATCGGGTTTAATTTGTTCCACCCGCGATAATGCGTCTGCACCGCTTTCTGAAATGTACGCTTCAAACCCGCCATGCAGTAAAGTCGCGGAAATCATTTTTAAATTAATTTGATTATCATCAACAGCCAACACACGTGATGCCATAATGTCCTCCATGTTGTAAATTATCGGTCATGTTCTCTTCCCCTAAAAATCAAAACTCCTTTGATCTCCAATTTTTATTGATGGTTTAATGCCATCGGGAGAATCAAAGCTGGGTTTATTAATCTGCGGCGATACCTCAAAAGAGGTCATCTTGTCTGATGCATATGGTTGTAATAGATGCAACAATGTTGCCCGGTTTGTCTCTTTATTTAACCAGGTATTAAAAAAAGCCTTGTCGAGCATTACCGGCATGCGATGGTGAACACTTCCAACCAGTTCATTTGCCGGGCAGGTGATGATGGCACATTCCACCCAGGATGCATCTTCTGCGGCGGGTTTCCAAAGGCCCGCAAACCCGACCGCAGCTTTGTCCTTTAATTTAAAATAGAATGGATAAGACTTGTTTTTGCTCTTTTTCCATTCAAAAAAACCATCCATGGGAATGATACACCGTTGAGCATCAAACATGTTCTTAAAATAGTTTTTTTCGATTAAAGTTTCCTTGCGTATATTAATCATAATATCATTACGATCATTGACCGCACGATTAATCCCCCATCTCATCCATTTTGCCGAAGCCGGTTTATGAATGGTCAACACTTGCTGCGAGGGTGCGATGTTAAACCTACGATTCCAGGTCAAATCCGGGAAATCTGTCAGTTCAAATTCGTCTATTATTTCATCCGCATCCAGTGTCAGTGTAAAACGACCACACATAAAATAATAAATCCTTTATTTATTATACTTGATGTGGCAATTATCTAATCCATAAGGATTATAATTAGCACAAATTCTTCTGGAGGTCTTCTTATGCCCGGCTCGTTAATTGAATGTATTCCCAATTTTTCTGAAGCAAGACGCCCCGAAATTATCGACGAAATTGTAAATACCATCAAATCCGTCAGCGGCACCGCCGTACTGGATAAACACTCCGATCTTGATCACAACCGCACCGTGATCACCTTTGTTGGTGACAGCGCCGCGGTTGAAGAAGCCGCATTCCAGGCTATTAAAAAAGCCTCCTCATTAATTGACCTGAACTTCCATCGCGGGGAACACCCCCGCATTGGAGCAACGGATGTCGTGCCGTTTGTGCCCATCAGCGGCGCCAGTATGCTGGATTGCGTTGAAATTTCAAAGCGCCTGGGTCAGCGGGTTTCCGCCGAGTTAAATATCCCTGTTTACCTGTACGAAGAAGCGGCATCCACGCCTGAACGGCAAAACCTTGAAAACATTCGCCGCGGCCAATACGAAGGCCTGAAAAAGGATATCTTAACCGACCCGGCGCGCAAACCTGATTTTGGCCCCGCCGAGTTAGGTTCGGCCGGCGCTACCGTGATTGGCGCACGCCATCCATTGATTGCATTTAATGTTTATCTTACCTCAGATGACGTAAAAATTGCACAAAAAATTGCCAAATCGATGCGCCATTCTTCGGGCGGTTTTCGTTTTGTCAAAGCCATGGGCATCATCGTGGACGGGCGTGCCCAGGTCTCGATGAACCTGACCAATTACCGCCAGACGCCTATCGCCCGCGTGGTAGAAGCCATTCGCCGCGAAGCCGAACGATATGGGGTTGGCATTCATCACAGTGAACTGGTGGGGATGATCCCACAGGAAGCCCTTGTTGATGCCTCCACCTGGTATCTGCAACTGGATGCCTTTGACCCTGAACAAATTCTGGAAAACAAACTGGCCGAGGTTTCGGCAAAAGCACAAATGGAATTATCCGAAGGTGAGTTTATTAATAAACTTGCCGAAGGTACACCCACTCCGGGTGGCGGTTCAGCGGCGGCGCATACCGGCGCAGCGGCTGCCGCTCTGGTTTCCATGGTCTGCCGCCTGACCATTGGCAAGAAAAAGTATGCCGAGGTTGAGGCCGAGTTAAGTTCATTGCTGGTGCAGAGCGAAGCCCTGCGCAAAGCGTTAAGCCGCCTGGTGAGCCAGGATGCGGATGCCTTTGAACGCTTCATGAGCGCTATGAAACTGCCCAAAGAAACACCTGAACAAATCGCTGCCCGTGATGCGGCTATCGAAAAAGCCGCCATTTATGCCGCTGAAGTTCCTTTAAGTGTGGGCCAAAAAGCAGTTCAGGTTTATCAGGCCGCCCTGGTGGTGGTTGAAAAAGGCAATATAAACGCCATTTCAGATGCCGCTTCAGCCGCAGCCTTGTCGCGCGCCGCCTTAAGCGGCGCCGGTTTGAATGTGCGGATTAACCTGGCACCTTATCCTGAAAATGTCGAGGGACAGCGTATTCTCAAAAACCTGTCTCAATTGGAAGACGAATTGGTATCACTCGAAAATTTATTAAAGGAAAAAATCAAGACCCGCAGCAACCTGCCCGTTTTCTAAAAAATATGCCTAACAAAGCCGCAGTAAATACTCTTAATGTATCTTTACTGGCCGCTCTACTGGTCGGGTGTGTTTCACAACCCGTTCAAACGGCAAATGATTCTTTACCGCTTGCCAGCTATCAGCCAACCGTCATTACCTCTCCCATTGCTCAAGCCACGGCGGAAGTCTCGCCGCACACGCTATGGGTTGATGCTGCCATACCGGCCACTGCAACCGATTTATTCATCGCTCAAACAGGCTGGGCAATCCAGGATTCGCCTCAAACCAGCGCCTGCTCGCTGCATGTTACCAATGAAAACAGGGTGGCAGACTGGGTTTACGCTCTGGTAGCGCCTTTTGATACGATCACGGACTCGGTCAATGGGGAGACCTTTAAAAATCGTTGGAAGAATCATACTGCCGATTTTCCTGTAAAAACCATTTATGTCGCTCCGCAGGATTTAAGTTTTTTGTCCGCTTATCTGGGTGAAGCCGATACCGCCGGGGTAAAGTCCCTGGCTTCTGACAAAATATTGGAAACGGCCTGGAAAGATGCAGATGCCTGGGCCATTATCCCCTTTGACCAGATCAACCCCGAATGGAAAGTAATTACCATAGATCATATTTCGCCCATTCGAAAAGATTTTAATACTCGGGATTATTTGTTATCCATCCCACTTGGCTTAACCTGTTCGGATAAATCCAACCTGCCGCAAGACCTGCTGGCAAACCCGCTTGGCAATCGCGATGCAAATGCTTTAACCACCGTGGTAATGACCGGTGTCACCGCCATGGTGCGCGGTACGGCTTACGAGATGGAAGAAAACGGTTTGACCTATCCCGACCGGGACATTCGTTCATGGTTGGTCGATGCCGACATCACCCACGTCAGCAATGAAATCCCCTACTGGCCCAAATGTCCCCCCCCCTTTAAGGACAACAAAGAACAAGATCTGGTTTTTTGTTCAAATCCCAGTTATAACAAACTTCTTGAAGATGTGGGTACGGATGTGGTGGAACTGACCGGTGATCATTTCATTGATTATGGCGCCGATGCCACCATCTATACGCTCGATATGTATAAAAAATTGGGCTGGAAATATTACGGCGGCGGTTATAACCGGGATGACGCCCGCAAACCGGCTTTGTTTGAACACAACGGCAATAAACTGGCATTTTTAGGCTGCAACGCCAAACCGCCGGGTTATGCCACAGCCAGCGCCACCATGCCGGGCGCCATTCATTGTAATTTTGATGATCTCACCAGCCAGATTAAGGCCGTCAAAGAACAGGGTTACCTGCCGATTGTCACTTTTCAGCACCTTGAATATTATGCCTACACCATCAATCCCATCCTTCAGGCAGATTTTGAACGGGTTGCAGAAGCCGGAGCGATCATCGTTAATGGCAGTCAGGCGCACCAACCGCACGGCATTGAGTTTTATAAAGGGTCTTTCCTGCATTTCGGCCTGGGCAACCTCTTTTTTGATCAATATAACGAGGGTTTTCCCACCCGCCAGGCATTTATGGACCGGCATGTATTTTACAAGGGCAAATATATTAACACGGAATTGTTAAGCATGATGTTTGCCGACCTGGCTCGCCCGCGCCCAATGACCGATGCGGAACGGAATGATTTACTGCAAACTATCTTTAAAGTCAGCATCTGGCCTTTTAGCCCGATAACCGTTCAAGAACCGACCCAACAGGCTGACAGCTAAAGCAGAGTCTGATAAAATCAGAAGCGATTAGCGGTCTAAACAAGAATTAAACCTAGTACAACCGAGGAGGAAATAATTATGGGGCTGAAATCTGATAACTGGATCAAGCGAATGGCTCACGAGCATAAAATGATTGAGCCTTTTACCGACAGCCAGGTGCGCCAGGGCGTAATATCTTACGGGGTATCCTCTTATGGATATGATGTCCGCGTGGACGATGAGTTTAAAATCTTCACCAACGTTTTTTCGGCGATTGTCGACCCCAAAAATTTTGACCCCCAGTCCATGATAGATTTTAAAGGAGAGGTCTGCATCATTCCGCCCAATTCGTTTGCTCTGGCAAAAACGGTGGAATATTTTCGCATTCCCCGCAATGTTCTGACGATCTGTCTGGGCAAAAGCACCTATGCGCGCTGCGGCATTATTGTGAATGTGACCCCTTTTGAGCCTGAATGGGAAGGTTATGTAACCCTCGAAATTTCAAATACCACCCCCCTGCCGGCTAAAATTTATGCCGGTGAAGGACTGGCCCAGGTGCTCTTTTTTGAAGGCGATGAACCCTGCGACATTTCTTATGCCGATAAAAAAGGCAAATATCAAAAACAACAATCTATTGTCCTGCCCAAGGTGTAATGCTCTTTCCCAAACTTGTTTTCAACAGGGTAAAGACCGGTATGAGTAAAAAAAATCTTCTGAAAAATCGCGGTTTAATCCGCCGCAAGCACGCAGAAAATTACCTGGTCATTACCCTGTTGAGTTTTGCCGCTTCCGTCTCACTCACACGTTTGTTCTTACAACTGACCGGTTATCCCAAAATAGGCAATGGCGAATTGCATATTGCGCATGTATTATGGGGTGGTTTGATTCTGTTTGCCACCTGTCTGTTAATTTTAATTTGCGCCAACCGCTGGGTTTATCTTCTCGGTTCTCTTTTTACCGGCATCGGTGTCGGCCTATTTATCGATGAAGTTGGAAAATTTATCACTCAGAATAATGATTATTTTTACCCGATTGCAGCCCCCATCATTTACAGTTTTTTCCTCTTAACAGTCCTGTTATTCATCATTCTAAAAAAGATGGATAAAAGGGAAGCCAATGCCAGAAAATTGTTGTATTACATTCTGGATGACCTTGAAGAAGTTCTTGACCACGATTTATCGTTGGAAGAAAAAGAGAGTTTATTAAACAGGCTCGACCTGGTCATGAAAAAATCTCCGCACGAAGATTTATATAAATTGGCCGAAAGTCTAAAAAAGTTCATTTCCAGCGAGCATACCTATCTGGTTGAAGAAGATGTGCATTTATGGGAAACCTTGTTTAATCGCTGCAAAAAGTTTGAAGATAAATTCATCACAAAAACAAAATTTAAATCCATCCTTATTTTTTGTTTAATGGCTTTGGGTATCTGGATGGTATTTTCACCGGTTGTCATCATTTCCATGTTAAATAACCCCGGAGAATTTTCCCGAATGTTATCCGGTTTGATGGAAAACCATATCGTCCGCAGTCCAATGGGCCTGACCTGGTTTCAAGCCAAAATCGGGTTTGAAGGGTCTTTGGGCGTGATGTTAATCATTTCCTCAATTTTATTATTGATTCGCAAAGATCGTTATGGAATTATTTTGGCCTATATGGGGTTAATCGTTTCGTTGACCGTGGCCGATTTAATCGTTTTTTATTTTAATCAGTTTTCAACCATCATCATCGCCATCATCCAATTTATCGTTTTAATGTTTACTGCGCGTTATCGTAACCGTTTTCTAAAATTTTAAACGCTTATTATTATTGACAGCGAGCGAAATTAAGAATTAACGGTTATAATTGATGATATAAAAAATGAACTGCCGGAAGAAACGCGTGGATTCGTCTCCAAAGTATGGGAGAGTCTGCCGTCCACCGAACGCAGCCGGCTTGAAGCCGTTGTCCAAAAATTACCGGTTGACTCCCGCTTGCAAATCCTGGCCCAACTGGCCGAAAAAGAATATAAACTGGCTTTTGGCAAAAAAAGCCACATCGCCATTCTCGGCCCTGCCAATGTCGGAAAATCCACTCTGTATAATCAATTTGTCCGTCAAAAACGCGACAAAGCCGAAGTTGGCCCCCTGCCCGGAACGACCAGGAATAATCAGGAAGCTGACACCGGCCTATTTTCAATTATTGATACCCCCGGCGCCGATTCGGTTGGCCCTTCCGGTGATGAGGAACGCGACCGCGCTTTTGAAGCCGCCGCCAGCGCCGATTTTTTGATTATCCTCTTTGATGCCGTTCAGGGTATTAAAAAAACCGAGTTGGAACTGTATCACGAATTGACATTACTTAAAAAACCCTATATCGTGGTACTCAACAAATGTGATTTGATTAAACAAAGCCAGATATCCGCCGTTATTAAAAAAGCAGCTACAACTTTAAACCTGTCCGAAAATCAGGTCATCGGCATTACCGCCAAAGATGGCAAAAACCTTGAAAGAATTATTGCGGCCATCGCCAATGTGGAGCCTGAAATTTGCGCCGCCCTGGGGGCTGCCCTACCCGCTTTCCGCTGGAATCTGGCCTGGCAGGCAATGGTCAGCGGGGCGGCCGCTTCGGGTTTGATCGGTTTGTTACCCTTGCCGGTCGCCGATTTTATCCCGCTGGTGGTGACTCAATCGGCAATGATCATCGCCATCGCCCGCATTTATGACTACAAAATCACCGTACAGCGCGCCAGAGAATTAATTGCCACCTTTGGGATTGGTTTTCTCGGCCGCACGTTGTTTTATGAATTATCAAAATTTGGCGGTATCCCCGGCTGGCTCCTGGCATCCGCCATTGCGGCATCTACAACCATGGCTATGGGTTACGCAGCCGTCATCTGGTTTGAAAAGGGTGAAAAACTCACCAATGAAAGTCTTAAACAAATCAGCGGTAATTTAACCGCTTACCTGCTTAATACACTCAAAAATCGTTTTCAACAAAAACCCTCTAAGGGAAATTTACAAGAACAAATCGCCGAGGCTCTTAATCAATATCCATTAAATAAAGAGTCTGAATTTAATAACGCCGAAATTAAATTGGAAGGTGACAGTCAAGAAGGGAATTATGAATAATAATTTTGATCAATATCTTTCGCCCTATAGTTGGCGCTACGCCAGCCCTGAAATGCGCCAGATTTGGAGTGAGATGGAAAAACGCCGGTTATGGCGATCCATCTGGGTGGCACTCGCCGAAACGGAAAAGGATTTTAATCTCGTCAAATCCGAGCAGGTCGAAGATCTTAAACATTTTATGACCGAGATTGATATTCCTTTGGCTCTGCAAATTGAATCCGAAATCAAACATGATCTCATGGCTGAAGTGAAAGCCTATGCCCTGCAATGCCCGGTGGGCGGCGGCATTTTACACCTGGGCGCCACATCCATGGACATTGAAGATAACGCCGACACCATTCGAGTCAAAAAATCGCTCGAATTAATTCTCGGAAAATTAAAGATCTTGTTGGGCGAGTTTAGCAATAAAATCGAACAATATGCCGACTTACCCATCATGGGTTATACCCATATTCAACCCGCCGAGCCCACCACACTGGGTTATCGTTTTGCCAGTTACGCTCAGGATATTCTCGACGATTATACAAAACTGAAAGAATTTTCCGAACAGATTAAAGGGAAGGGTTTTAAGGGTGCGGTTGGCACCGGGGCGGCTTACGCCGAGCTGGTCGGCTTGGAAAATCTCGAGAACTTTGAACAGAAATTGAGCACACGTCTCGGAATCGATTTTTATCCGGTAACCACGCAAACCTACCCGCGCAAACAGGATTATCGAATTTTATGCCTGCTGGCCGGTCTGGGTGCATCTTTTTACAAATTCGCCTTTGATTTACGCCTGATGCAGATGCCGGCCATCGGTGAGTGGAGCGAACCGTTTGGCGATAAACAAATCGGCTCATCTGCCATGCCTTTCAAACGTAACCCGGTTAAAGCTGAGAAAGTGTGTTCTCTGGCGCGTACGCTTTCCAACATGCCGCAAACCGCCTGGAGCAACGCCAGTCATTCACTGCTCGAACGCACACTGGATGACAGCGCCAACCGCCGGTCATTATTGCCTGAAGCTTTCCTGATTTGTGATGATCTGATTAAGACTCTCAGCAAACTGGTGCATAACTTAAACATCAATGAAACCGCAATTAAGCGAAACCTTGATACTTATGCCCCCTTTGCCGCCACCGAACGCGTCATGATGAATCTTGGCAAAGCCGGTGCAAATCGCCAGGTAATTCATGAAAGCCTGCGCCAACATGCACTGAGCGCCTGGCAGGCCGTTCAAATGGGTAACCCCAACCCCTTAAAAGACTTAATTCGTAATGATCCCGCTTTCAGCCAGTTAAGCGACGCACAACTCTGCGAATTATTTGACGTGAAGGGTTACACCGGTCTGGCACCGGCCCACGCCCGCGACCTGGCCAAACAGATAAAAACCGTACTGGCATAAGAGGTCAAACCCGGAAATGTAACGTAAGATCGACAGGCGCAAAAGGAATGCCTGTCGATCTTTTTATTATTATTTTGATTTATTCAGGTTGACTAGACAACAATCAAGGTGTAAAATGAACAAATCTTTTTCCCCGAAGGATCAATTTTGATAATGGGCGAGAACCAAAACCATATCTACCGGTTCATTGTTAGCTTTTTAAAGGCCAATGACCCGCGCTCGTCTGCTTTGTTAGCTGATGCCAGAAGCCTTGGTTTTGCTAATATAACATCTATCGAGTGTCAGGACTTGTATTTTATTGAGGGTGAATTAAACCCGGTTGAATGTAAAAATCTGGGTCAATCACTGTTGAGCGACCCGGTTACTCAACAGGTTCAATGGGAAGAAATAATCCCCGGACAGCCCGTTGATCCCCAATTAAATCATCTTGATTTTATTGAAGTTGCATTACGCCCCGGCGTGACGGACCCGGTAGCGGCTGAAATTGTCCGGGCAGCGCATGAAATTGGTTTATCCGGCTTGCAGCGCGCTTCCAGCGGATTCCGTTATATCATCAACACTCCGGCCGGGGATAAATCTCAAATTGATGAACTTGCCCGGCGTCTGTTAACCAACCCCGTCATCCACCGCTTTTGCCCGGGTTGTATCGAACCGGCTTTTCCTCAAGAAGCCGAGGTGAATGATTACACCGAACTGCTCCCCATTCGCAGTATGACGGCAGAACAATTACTCACTCTTTCACAGCAACGCCGCGCCGCCCTGGATAAAACCGAGATGCTGGCGATTCAGGATTATTGCATGAAAGAGGATCGCGATTTAACCGATATCGAATTTGAGATGATCGCGCAGACCTGGTCCGAGCATTGTGTTCATAAGACTTTTAAAGCCGAGATCACCATTCAAGACGATCCCGCAAACCAGGCCATATCCCAAAATTATCCTGGTTTAAAAATCAACAATGTGATGAAAACCTACCTCAAGGCCGCTACGGACCGCATCAATGCCCCCTGGGTGCGTTCGGCATTTGTCGATAACGCCGGTATATTGGATCTGGATGGGAAAAATGAAGTTTCCTTCAAGGTGGAAACGCATAATCACCCCTCGGCCATCGAACCCTTCGGCGGCGCCAACACCGGCGTCGGCGGGGTTATTCGTGATGTCATCGGTGTTTCGGCCAAACCGATCGCCGTGACTGATGTTTTATGTTTCGGCCCGCAGCATTTAAAAATGAGTGATCTGCCGGAAGGTGTGCTGCACCCGCGGCGCATCATGTCTGGCGTGGTGGCGGGCGTTCAGGATTACGGCAACAAAATAGGACTGCCCACGGTTAATGGCGCAGTTTTATTTGACCCCGGTTTTACCTCCAACCCGCTCGTATTTTGCGGCTGCGTTGGAATTGCTCCGCAAAACAAACATCCCCGTTCACCGCAGGCCGGCGACCGCATTATCGTTATCGGCGGGCGCACCGGGCGGGATGGGCTGCGCGGCGCAACTTTTTCATCCATGACCATGGATGCCCAGACGGGGGAAGTATCGGGAGCTTCCGTTCAAATCGGGGTTCCCATCACGGAAAAGGGATTAATCGACGTGACGGTAATCGCCCGCGACGAAGGGCTTTATAACGCCATCACAGACTGCGGTGCAGGCGGGCTTTCTTCGGCAGTGGGCGAAATGGCCAGCACCTGCGGCGGCGAAGTTGATCTATCCAGTGTACGACTAAAATATTCGGGCCTGTTTCCCTGGGAAATCTGGTTATCAGAAGCACAGGAACGGATGGTGCTGGCGGTTTCTCCAAGTCATTTGGCCCGGTTGCAGGAAATTTGTGATATTTATTCTGTGGAATTAACCGATATCGGCGAGTTTACCACCAGCGGTCGCCTGTTGGTACGGTACGGAAAAAAAGAAATTCTTAATCTGAACAACCATTTTCTACACGAAGGCATTCCACAGCGTAAATTAAATGCCACTATTCCTCCGCCTGCCCGATCGGTAGCCGCAACTGCTGCCGCAACGAGCGAAGTTAATTTTAAACAAACCCTATTAAACCTGTTGGCGCACCCAAATATTAGTTCCAAAGAAGCCATTGTGCGCATTTATGATCACGAAATTCAGGGCGCTACCGTCATTAAGCCATTAACCGGTGCCCAAAATGATGGCCCGTCTGACGCAACGGTTTTAAAACCGGCTGATGCGCTCGACTTTTCCGGTTTTATCCTTTCCAACGGTATTAATACCGAATATGGAAAGCTGGACGCTTACGGAATGTCGCTGGCGGTGATTGATGAGGCCATCCGTAACGCCGTTGCAGTTGGCGCCAACCCGGACAAAATCGCCATCCTGGACAATTTTTGTTGGGGCGACCCGACCAGGCCTGAAACGATGGGCTCCCTTCTGGAGGCGGCCCGCGGCTGTTTTGATGGGGCTTTGAGGTATCAAACACCTTTTGTTTCCGGCAAGGATTCATTTAATAACGAATACCTCGGTTCGGACGGATTAAGACACGCCATCCCTCCCACTCTATTAATATCAGCCCTTGGATTGATCGACGATATTCGTTTCTGCGTCAGCATGGATTTAAAATCTCCCGGCAACCTGCTTTACCTGGTTGGTGAAATGAATCCCGCTTTTGGCGGCAGTCACTTTAATTTAATCGCAGGCGATCAAGCCATTCGTGATTTTATTCCCCAACCCTCGCTTAATGCGCCTGAAGTTTACCGCCGGCTTTATAAAGCCATGCGCCAGCGGCTGGTTCGCGCCTGCCACGATTTAAGTGAGGGCGGCCTGGGCGTCACCACCGCAGAAATGTGCCTGGCTGGCCGCCTGGGTATGGATCTTCATTTATCGGAAGCCGATAATTTCCGTTTTGTTTTTGGTGAAACCAATGGGTGTTTGGTG
>JAJTBH010000054.1 GCA_021287005.1 Anaerolineae bacterium | reverse complement strand
AGAAAAATCCGGTGGGGGTGGTACGCATCCTTGCCGCAATTAAAGACCTGGAATGGCGGGCGGTGATGGTGGGTGATGGCCCTCTGCGCCCGGCGATTGAAGAAGCCATCCAGGCCGCCGGCCTGTCGGAGCGCATTCAACTGACCGGATGGATACAACCGCAAGAGGTGATTAATCATTACCGGCAGAGTGACATCATGCTGCTGCCGTCTTTGAGTGAAGGACTGCCCGTGGTGGGGGTGCAGGGTATGGCTATGGGGTTAAGCCTGGTGTTGAGCAAAGCCGGCGGTAATGTCGACCTGGTGCAACCGGGTGAAAACGGCGTTTTGTTGGATATCGGCGCGGAAGATGAATTTGCAACGGCGCTGCGGGATTTATTAAGCGATCCGCAAAAATTACTGGCACAAAGATTAAACAGCCGCCGTCTGGCAGCCCGGTTTGACCTGGATAAAATTGTAGAAGATTACGAAAACCTTTTTAAGCGCGCGGCGAGCAGTCGATAATAATTATTCCACAGCCACGGTTGCCGGCGTAAGCAGCTTGTGATAAAGATTGCTGATGCGTCTGGCGATTTTTTCCCAGGCATAATCTTGCGCATAGGCATTGGCGTTTTGTCCCAGAGCCGTTCGCTGGCGTGGATTTTGTAATAAAAAGGTGATGCGTTCGCTGAGCGCATTTACATCGCCGTCGGGAACGCTGTAACCGTTGATGCCATCTTGAATGAGAAACGCCAGGCCGCCGACGCGTGAAGCGACCACGGGCGTGCCGCAGGCCATGGATTCCAGGGCAACCAGCCCGAATGATTCGTAATGTGACGGCATCACCAACAGTTCGGCTGCCGAATAATAATAGGGCAAAATATCCTGATCACGTTTTCCGAGGAATAAAACCAGATCGCTGACTCCCAGTTCACAGCAAAGGCGCTGCAAGCGCGCCATTTCTGCGGTCATTTTGCGTTTATCCACACTGGGATCGCCGCCAATGACGGTGAGGTAATGCGGAAGCTGGCAGGTGACGCCGCTGTGGCGCATTTGAGCCAGGGCGCGGATGAGGGTTTCAACCCCTTTAAGCGGTTCGATGCGACCGACGAATAAAATCATACGTTCATAAGGCGGGGTGCCGACAAACGCTTTGGCTTCATCGGCGGGAATGGGGTAAAAACGGCTGATATCCACACCGGGGGGGATGACGGTCAGGCGGGATGTGTCGGCCTGGTAAAGGGTTTTAAGCTGGTTTTCTTCAGCGGGGGTGGCGGCAATGATACAGTCGGCTTCACGTAAAATACGCTGTTCACCCTCCAACCGGTAATTACCCTCCAACTCGGCGGCTGATTGGGCCACACTGTTTTTCATCAGTACCAGGGTATGGAACATATGCACCACCGGAATATGCCAGACCTTACGCAGTTCAAGGGCTGCGATGCCGGACATCCAATAGTGGGAGTGAATCAGGTCGTAATGAATATTTTTTTCGGCGGCAAATTGTTTGATTCCCTCAACAAATTCGGGAATGTAAGTGGCCATTTGTTCTTTGGAAAGCGGATGTTCGGGGCCGGCGGGGATGTGCACCACGCGGTTGCCGTAGCCGAGATCATGTAAAACATGCGGCACGTGTTCATCCTGTGAGCGCGTAAAGACGTCTACATGCACATTCAGCGGACCCAGGTGACGGGTCAGGTCGCGCACATAAACATTCATGCCGCCGGTATCTTTTCCCCCCAGCGTTGCCAGAGGGCAGGTGTGGTAAGAAATCATTGCGATATTGATCATAAACATCCTGCTTTTGGTATAATCTTGCTACGTTGGTAGCATATCATAGCCTTAATAAATTGCCAACCTCAAAATAAACGATTATATATTTTTCTTACATTAATACTCCGGTTTTGTCAATAAATTTTTATGGTGTAAGATAAATGGAAAGCAAAAAACAATGAAAACAATCCGCCTGATCGGTATTCCCTATGATGAACACTCTTCCTATCAAAGAGGTTCGGCCTGGGCTCCGCCGGTCATTCGTGAGGCTTTGTATAATCCGTCATCCAACATGTGGAGCGAGACGGGCATGGATGTGGGCGCGCCCGGTTTTATTTTTGACGCCGGAGATGTGCCGGTAGCGGATGGCGTTGAAGCGATAGCGCAAATTGAAGCGGCCATGCTGGCGCAGGTGCGCCATGCAGACCCGGTGTTGGCCCTGGGCGGTGATCATGCCATAACTTATCCATTGGTGCGAGCCGCAGCCCAACAGAACCCCGATTTGACCATTTTGCACATTGATGCACACCCCGATATTTATGATGAATTTGAAGGAGACCGTTTTTCGCATGCCTGCCCCTTTGCGCGTATCATGGAAGAAGGCCTGGTAAAAAGATTGATTCAGGTGGGCATTCGCACCATGAACGGACACTGCCGAGAACAGGCAAAACGTTTTGGTGTGGAAGTGATTGAAATGAAGGATTTTGACGAGAAAAAACTGCCGGTGGTTAACAGCCCGGTTTACCTGTCATTGGACATGGACGGCCTTGACCCGGCTTTTGCGCCGGGTGTTTCGCACCGCGAACCGGGCGGTTTAAACGTGCGCCAGGTGATAAATCTCATCCGGCACATCGATCTGCCTCTGGTGGCGGCCGACATCGTTGAGTTTAACCCGCGCCGTGACGTGCAGGATTTAACTGCCATGTTATGCGCCAAGTTTGTTAAAGAAATTACGGCTCAGATGGTTTATACCAACCGGGAGAAAAAATAAATGCCTGACTTTAAACCCGGCTGCCGGGCCGAAGTAAAACTGGCTTATCAGGCGGTTTATGCTCAGCCCATTCAAATGCGGGCGGGCGACTCATTGGTGCCGGGTCGTGAAGATACACAATATCCCGGCTGGATCTGGTGTTCACACCCCTCCGGGCGTAGCGGTTGGACGCCGCTTGCTTATATCAGCATACACGGTGCAACGGCCACCGCCCTGACGGATTATGACGCAAGTGAATTAACGGCCGCCGCCGGTGAAGTTTTAACCCTGTTAAGCCTGTTAAACGGCTGGTATTGGGCGGAAAAAACCGACGGCAGTGCGGGCTGGATTCCGGCCGAACATGTTACGCTTAAATCATAAATAGCATCCATTCGATTTTACAAAAATCAGGAACCTGTTTTATGTCACATTTGAATGAAGCCGCCCAACCGCGCCGCAAAACCCTGTGGTTTACCAGTCTGTATACTTTGTTTGCCAGCCTGGTGGTGGTGGCCTCCAATTTTATGATCGATTTTCTGGTGGCGCGTACGCTTGGCCCTGAAGGCAAGGGAAATTATGCCCTGTTAATTAATATGGGCTATTTGTTTATGGTGCTGCTGGGGCAGTCCATCACCACCGGCGTGGCTTATCTGGTGTCACAAAACCGGGCCGCGCTGGGCAGGCTGAGTATGCAACTGCTGGGCATCGGTTTAATCCAGGTGTTTGTGGCGTTTGGCCTGCTGGCCGGCGTGCAGCATACGCCGCTGTCGCCCGCATTTTTGCCCCCCGGCGCAGGGTTGATTGTGCTGCTGCTGGGAGCCGCGCTGCCGGTGGTGCAGAACCTGCAAGAATACTGGCGGCACAGCCTGGTGGCGCATAACAACGCTTATGAAGCCAACCAACTGGTCATGGCACAGCGTATGCTGCAAGTGGGTTTTGTGCTGGTGTTGGGCGGTTTATATTTGTGGGGCGGCCTGCGCTTTGATTACGTGCTGGTGGTGAGCCTGACGGTATTATCTTTTGCCATTGCCAATATTTTGTTTTTGCGCAAACTCTCGGCCTTTTTTACCTGGGGCGACAGCGGATTAAAAGAAATCATCACCTTCTCAATTCCCTGTTACCTGGGCGACCTGTTTAAGATCCTCAACTATCGTATGGACATCTTTTTTGTCAGCTTTTTTCAGGGCGCGCGTGAAGTGGGTTTTTACTCCACCGCGGTTGGAACAGCCAACCTGATTTTGATGATCGCCCAGGCGTTTGCGATTAACCTTTTCCCCAAGGTGGCGTCCTCGCAAGATACACCCCGTGAAAACGCCTTACGTACGGCGCAAATTGTGCGCATTATCCTGTGGTTTAACCTGGTCTGTTCGGTCGGCCTGGGTTTGGTTTCTTTCTGGCTGCTGCCGTTTTTATACGGCGAGGTATTTATCAACAGTGTCACGCCCCTGCTTTTACTGCTGCCGGGCACCCTGTTATTAAGTTTGACTTTTGTGCTTTCCTCTTATATCAACGGCATCGGCAAACCACGCGTGAATACCACGATTGCCGTCATTTCATTGGCGGTGACGGTGGTGTTGGATATATTATTAATCCCGGCTTTTTCAAAAGAAGGTGCGGCTATTGCCAGTTCACTGGCTTATTCAATCAGCGCCATGCTGACATTGGCTTATTTTGTGCGCGACTCACATTTGCCGCTGCGCCGGATATTTTTACTTAACCGGGATGATCTGAATCAACTGTTGAAACTGGTCGACCGTTTAAAAAGCAGAATCCCGGGATTTTAACCTGAACAAAAAACACCCCGCTTTGATCTGGAAAATCAAAAAGCGGGGTGTTTTATTTTTGGTGGATGACGGGTTTAGCTTAAAAGCTGCTGTGCGACCAGGCTGTAGATTTGGGCGGAGTGAACCAGCTTTTCAATTTCGACATACTCATCCGGCTGGTGTGCCATCTCGGTGGGGCCCGGTCCGCAGATAACCAGGGGTGCGTTGGCTTTAGGCATAAAAATGGCGGCATCCGTGAAATAGCGCACGCCTTTGGGCGTGGGGCGTACCCCGGTAACGCTCTGTATGGCGGTGGTAAAACAGCCCACCAACGGATCATCGAGGGGCGTGGAAAGCGGAACGCCATTTTGGGTAATGCGCAAAGAAGCCGAGAAGTCTGCAATCTCTGTTTTTAATTTGTTTAATACGGATTCAAATTTTTGAATAATTTCGGCATGATCTTGCCCCGGTACGGTGCGCATATCAAAAGTGACCTTGCACTGATCGGGGATGATGTTGGTTTGCAGCCCGCCGTGGATGGTGTTTAAACTGCGGCTGAATTTACCCAACAAGGGGTGTTCGACATAAGGAAAATCGGTGTGATCCAGTTCATCAATCACGGCCAGCATAAAGCGGATGGCATTGCGGCCAAATTCGGGCATGGAGCCGTGTGCTGTTTTGCCGTGAGTGGTGATTTCGATCCACAGAATGCCTTTCTCGGCAATGATCAAATCATTGTTGGTGGGCTCGGAAACCAGAATGGCCTGCAGATTGTTAAATTCAGATCGTTGAACCAGGGCTTTTGCGCCGATCATATCCACTTCTTCACCGGCGGAAAGCGCCAGAATCAGATCGCCCCCGGGGCGCATGCCGGATTGGGCCAGATTCCTGGCGGCGACCAGCATGGCGGCCAGACCGCCTTTCATATCACAGGTGCCGCGCCCCCAGATTTTGCCATCAGATATCTCGCCGCCGAAAGGATCATGAACCCAGGCTTCGGCGCCGACCGGAACGGTATCCATGTGGGCGCTGAAGAGCAAATCTTTTTTTAACCCGCTGCCCGGCAGGCGCGCAATCAGGCTGGCGCGTGAAGCCGTGTGAGGCACCAATTCGCCCTGAAAACCGGCTTCGCGCAGGTATTCGAGAATATAGGCCGCGATGTTAAGCTCGTTGCCGGGCGGGTTGTCGCTGCGCATTTTTACCAGGCGCTGGCAAAGTGAAACCACCTCGTTTTCGTCGCGGCGGGGCGAGGCTGACGCACCGGATTGCTGGTGGCGTTTCCAATCGCCGGCCTTACGATCGATTTCTTTAATAAATGAATCTTTCCCGGCGCTGTAATTTTTAATGTCTTCCGGGTAACGTTTGGCCAGTTCCTGTTTTAGTTTGCCGTAAGCGGCGGCATCGTCGGCATGATAAATCATATAATCGCGGAAGTTGAGATGGCGGCTGATTTCAGGGTCGCCGTTCTGGAAGATATGCACATGGCAGAGCCGTTCGGCTTCACATTCTTTAATAAAAAACCGCCGGCCATGAATGCCATATTCTCCCTTGGCCTGATAACCCTGGGTTTCCATTTCCGGGTTATATTGATCAACCAGGCCAATATCTTTTACTTCGACCAGAATATCAATGGTGGGTTTTGATTCAATGCCCGGAATGGCGGTGGAACCGATGTGGTGAATGGATAAAATCTCATCTTTAAGCACATCACTTAAACATTCGGATTCTGATAAAAATTGAAAAGCCCAACCGGGATCGTAGGGCTTAACAATTATTTTGCGGGTCGGTTGGATTCTTTCCATAATGAATTATCCAAAAATATTCAACTGATTGGATTTTTTAGGCAGTTCATAACCGGGGTCAATCGGCAGGTTCTTTTTTCGGGCATTTTCAACCGCCAGGCGGTCGCAGCGTTCATTTTCGGGGTGCCCGGCATGCCCTTCAACCCATTGAAAACTGACCATGTGCTGGTCGCACAGGTCGAGCAACTGCTGCCAGAGATCGACATTTAACGCGCGGGTTTTATCTGATTTGCGCCATTTATTGGCGCGCCAGGTTTTGGCCCAACCTTTGCTTATGCCGTCCACCAGGTAACGGGAATCGGAATAAACGGTCACTTTACTTTTTTGCCCGATATGTTTGAGACCCTCAATGGCTGCGGTTAATTCCATGCGGTTATTGGTCGTTAAGCGAAACCCGCCGGATAACTCGCAGGGTTTTCCATTTTCAATAATAATAATGCCATAACCGCCAGGACCGGGATTGTTGATACAACCTCCATCGGTAAAAACGGTGATTTCCGGGATGGATGAAGAACTTTTTTGCATGCAAACCTTTCTATCTATAAAACCGGAGTGCCGGAGCAATTTTCCTACGGGCTGACGACCGGATCAAGCCAGAAGGCATAATCGTCATCAGACGAACCATTATTATAAACAGAAAGGATCATTTGAATAGAGGAGCCGGCCAGATTGCTGAGGTCGATATCAACCTCCTGGTTATAGCCGTCCAGTGTATGTCCCCAGGAGCCCAGGCTGTGGGCTGTGCCGTCGTCGCCGACATAACTGATCTGGAAGATCACGTCGCAGGCGCTGTGTCCATCCAGACAACCGATGGTCGTCCTGAAATGGTCGCCGCTTTGCACCTGGTAAGCAGGAAACTGACCGGTAATTTTTCCATCGCTGCCGCTGTTGGGGATGGAAATGATGGCCGGCAGGGATTTTTTGATTCCGCCTTCCATGGTGATACTGTCCAGTTTATATACCGCGCCGGTGCTGGTGCTGGCCGAACCGGGGCAGGTGAGCACCCCTTTGGTGCTGAACCAGCCTGCCATGCACACGCTGCCGGCCATGTAAAAGGCGGTGTTAATGGCCGCGTTGGACGAGCCGCCCACGCGAACATTAACATAAAATACGTTTTTGCCGTTGTTGCCGATGCCAAACAGTTCGTTTTTGTCGCTTTGCAGCATCCAGTAACTGTTATAAGAGCCGGGCAGCTGCGGAGCGGTCAGATCGACCGAAACATCCACGGTGCCGCCCACCGGCACGGCCACCGAAAGCGGAATTTCTCTGGATGCTTGCATATCGTTGCCGCCGGCATAAACCAGTTTATAAGCGGTGCTCCAGGCACAGGTGCCGATATTTTTGAGCCGCCAGGTTTTGGTAAACTGCTGGCCGGGGTTAACACCCGTGCCGTCGGGATAAGTGACGTCTTTGACAAAACTGGCCCAGTTGCAGCCCGTTCCGGCCACGGGGGTGTAAGCGCCCGCGGCTTCGGTGACCAGGGCCACCACCGGAGCGGTGACTTTGGGGCTTGGGGTTGTATTAATGGTGGGGCTGGGGCTTTGCTCGGGGGAGGGGGTTACTTTGGCTGAAACCTCGGTTAATTGCGCCACTACCGTTTCATAAGCCGATTGGGTTAAGATGGCAACCATGGTATAGGCGGCAGCCGTTTCGCCTTTTCCTTGAATGGATGCTTCACCGGCGCTACAGGCAGTCAGCGCCAGAAGCAGGCAAAAGCTCACCAGGGAATAGATGGTCTTTTTCATTTTTATTCTTTCTCCTGACAGGTTTAACCGGGTTATTACCGGTTCACCTGCTCCGCGTAATTATAGTGGTTAATCCGGGTTATGTTAATCCTTGATTCATGATTATTTAAATTGTGCCGATAAAATAACTATCAGCATTTGTATTAAATTTAGCGGTTAATAATACCAACAATTAAATTTTGTCATTTATGGGCGATGGTAAAATGCGTTTTGGCCGTTAATTGGATATAATCAATAATGTATTTCTAATTAAGGACCCGTTAAAAAACGACTTTTTCCATGCTCTGTGTATCGAGTGGGCAATAAAAGAGTATGGATTCATTGGAGGATTAATTTTTATTCTCCGGCCATTACCGATACTATAGGCCAAACCCGGATGAAGTGGAAGGATGTTAAATAATTACCAGTAAACCATGAATAACAGTATTTACGTTGCCATGCAAAACATGATTAAGGCCGATGAACCGGTGAAATTTTATAATACCTTTCGCGGTATGCCGGTTAATTATTCGGGCAACATCCAGCGTATTACCGGTGCGCGGGTCTCCTTTCGCGTTTCAAAACTGCAAATCAACTGCATGGTTTTAAACCACGGCACCTTTATTAAAATGAACCGGGTGGCGGGCGTGGTGCGCGCCAAAGTGGCCGATTACGACCTTGAAAAAGAAACCGTCGACTTATGGGGATTTGAAAACGTGATTAATACCATCGGTTATCGCACGGAAGTGCGCGTTGAAGCGAACAAACCGATGGGCGGCATTCTGGCCGTCAACAGCGACGTGCGCATCCCTACGTCGATTAACGAACTTTCCATTCGCGGTTTAAGTTTTACATTTTCCTCCGAGTTATTCGACCCCGAAAACTTTGTCATCGGGCGGCGCATGTCGATGTTATTTAACATCCCGACGATTACTTCACCATCCAAAAACGCCATCATTTTTTATGATATCGAACTGCGTAATGTGATTGTGGATAAAAGCGGCAGGAATATTCGCGTGGGAGCGCGCACTTACCCGGATAAAAACCATGAAAACGCCGTAGCCGGTTACCTGGCCCACCGCCAGAAAGAATTGCTGGTTGAATTACGCGCCCTGTGTGAATCTAAAGTAGTTTAGAAATTTTTGTTCAGAATAATTGAGGTTCAAGAAGGGCCGGTTAACAGGCCGCAGTTCTTGAACCTCAAATAATTTAAAACGTTGTTATAAAAATCAGATTATTCAACCATTTCGGCATCGAAGCTGGTGAATTCAACCTTAACCGGCGAATCGGTGATCGATTCGGCATACACACCCAGACCGGTGGTGCCTTCACCCAGTTTCTTAAATTCGTCCATCTTGGTATTGGGGATCTTTAACTTATCCTTTTTGATTTCCACATCGTTTACAAAGAAGCGGAAACCGTCGTTGGTGCATTCCATGGCGATTTTGTTGGCTTTAAGCCCGGTTTTGATTAAAGATGAACCGCCGGAAGCGATGGTGATATACGGATTCTGTTCGGCATCTTTAAGCGCCTGGTCGTAACGCATGATGGAATAAAGACCGCCCGTGCTGACGCGGAATTCATACCAGCCCTTGTCGCTGACCCGGCACAAAACCGAAACGCCGTTGGTATTACTGCCAAAGTTTTCGAAACTGGCAGTCACCTTCACGTTCTGGTATGAATGCGTGTTTTCAAACATCTTCAGGTGCGCCTCTTCTTTGGGAGCCAACTGAACCTTTAAACGGTTGTTGTCCACCAAAACTTGCGCGTTATCCTGGGTGTTGCCGGTCACGAAAAACCAGGTCCAGTTATCGGTTTTACCGCCAAATTCATCATGATAATTGCCTTCGGAGGAGGTTTTTTCATCAACGGCAGGTTTATCCAATTCGGGCAGGGCGGTAGCGGTTGGAATGGCGCTGGCCATAACCTTCGTGGGAATGACGGCTTCCGATGCACTGAAAACCGGCGTGGCGGTGGCATCACCACCGGGCGTGAACTGACAGGCCAGAGTGACCAGGGTTATAACGGCTAACGGAAATAAGAGTTTTTTCATAAATCATCCCTCCTTGATCTTTTAATAAGAAAGTATAAACAACTATAGCAAATAAATCAGGGGCAAGTCAAGGAACGAATGCTCACTTAAAACAAAATTAATAAGAGAGTTTGGGTACTTTTTCGGATAAATTAAAGGGTGATTTTAAAAGGAATTTTTTTACGCTTAAACCGCTTTTTTGCGCGGGATAAATAAAAAAATCCCCCTTGCCTGAACAAGACAAGGGGGAATATATGTAGGGAAAAACGATTGACTCAGTTAAAACGCAGCGGGCGCAGGCTGTTGATCACCACCACTACCGCCATACCCGAGTCGGCCAGCACGGCCAGCCAGAGCGGTGCAAAACCGAGCAGAGCCAGAAAAATAAAAACGGCTTTGACCCCCAGGCTGAGCGCCAGGTTTTGCAGAATGATTTTGCGGGCATAAGCCGCCAGGCGCATGGTATAGGGCAGTTGTTTCAGGTTGCCGGCCATCAGAATGACATCGGCGGTTTCCATGGCCTGCGCGCTGGATGCGCCGCCGATGGCGATGCCCAGGGTGGCGGCCGACATGGCGGGTGTGTCATTGATGCCGTCGCCGATCATGGCTACCTGGCCGTAGGTTTTGGATAAATTGCGAATGGCCTCCACCTTTTGTTCGGGCAGCAAACTGGATTTAATCAGGTCCACGCCGGTCTGCTGACCAATGGCCTGGGCGGTACTGGCATTGTCGCCGGTGAGCATGATGGTGGTTTTGCCCATCGATTTGAGTTCTTTCACCACACCGGCGCTTTCAAAGCGGGGCATATCGCTGACGGCGATAAAACCGCGCACCCGTGATTCGTTGTAAAGCAGAATGGTGGTGTGACCTTCGGCTTCGGCCTGGCTGACCAGGGCGCAAAACTCGGGGCTGTGTTCAAAATGATCGTCAAAATGTTTGTGACTGGCCAAAACGGCTTCGCCGCCGTTGACCATGCCCGAAATGCCGCGTCCGGCGGAAACCACCACCTCTTCGGCCGGCGGATACTGGTTGATCACACCATTCGCTTCGGCGGCATTGATCACCGCTTTGGCCAGCGGGTGAGTACTGCGCCGTTCGAGCGAACTGGCCACCGCCAGCACGTCCTGGCAGTGTTCACAATCGCCGCCGGTGCAATCCACCGCACGGCTGAAAGCCACCACCGGTTCGCCGCGGGTGAGCGTGCCGGTTTTATCGAAGGCAAAAGCTTTAATGGTCGGCAGGGTTTCCAAAAAAGCGCCGCCTTTAATCAACACACCCGAGCGGGCTGCGCGGGCAATGGCGCTGATGGCTGCCACCGGGGTGGAAAGCACCAGCGCGCAGGGGCAGGAAATGACCAGCAGTGCCAGGGCACGGTAAAACCAGCCGTGGGTGCCATCGGCCAGGTCAAAAAAGGACTGGCCGAAAAAGAGCGGCGGCACGGCGGCCACCAGGATGGCGATGACGACCATGGCGGGCGTGTAAACCCGCGAAAACCGGTCGATCATTCGCTCGCGGGCCGAACGGCTGCTCTGCGCTTCGGTAATCAGGCTGATAATACGCGCCAGGGTATTATCGGCCACGCTTCCGGTGACCTGCATTTCCAGCGCGCCGCTGCCGTTGATCGTCCCGGCGAAAAGTTTGTCGCCTTTTTCCTTTAATACCGGGATGCTTTCACCGGTGATGGGCGCCTGGTTAACTTCGCTGGTCCCTTTCAGCACAAAACCGTCCATCGGGATACGTTCGCCGGGTTTAACCAACAGGCGTTCACCGGGAACCAGGTTTTTAACATCCACTTCAGCTTCACCCGTTTCGCTCAAGCGGATGGCGCGGTCGGGCGCCAATCCGGACAGTTCACCCAACACACCGCGCGCCCGTTCGGTGGTGTATCCTTCCAGGGCTTCGGCCAGCACAAACAATAAAATCAGGGTAACACCTTCTTCGATATCGCCGATGATAATGGCGCCCACCGCGGCGATGGCCATGAGCAGGTTGATGTTAAAATCGTGGTTGATCCACAGGTTGCTGAGGCCGTCTTTAATCAGCGGGTAACCGGCAACGATCAAGCCGGTGATTTGCAGGCCGATATACAGCGGCGGGTAAACGTTTAAAGCCTCGAGCAGCAGCGAAACCAGAAAAAGCGCCAGTCCCACCAGGCCCAGGCGGGTTTCGTTTTGCTGCAAAAGGTGTTCAAAAAAACCTTTTAATGAAAATGAAACCGACATGGGCAGGGCTGCCGAAGCCAGCGGTTCGTAGCCCAGGTTAATAATCTGGCGGTTAACCGCCTCCGATGAAATATTCCCTTCATAGGTTAATACCCCCGACACAAAATTTACCTGTGCCGAAGATATACCCGGCAGTTGTTTAACGCCTTTTTCGATTTTTTGGGCGCAGTCGGGGCAGTCCATGCCCTTGATTTGAATCTGGCATTGTTGTAAGTCACTCATAATAAACTCCGTGAAATGGCGGCGTGTTCGATGTGTTCGAGACCGCGTTGGAAAAGATCGCGGATGTGTTCGTCATCCAGCGAATAATAAACGGTACGACCTTCTTTACGATATTTAACCAGGCGCAGGGTGCGCAGCCCGCGCAGTTGGTGTGAGACGGCGCTCTGGCTCATGCCGGTTACCACGGCCAGATCGCAAACGCAAAGTTCGCCGTCCATCATGGCCGAAATCAGGCGCAGGCGGTTGATATCCGCCAGGGCCTGAAAGGTTTCGGCCAGCAGGGTGGCGCGGGTTTCATCCAACAAACGCGAGCGGGCCGCCGAGACCTTATCCTCGTGGATGTTGGTATCCAGACAGGTGGGTTGTGAAAGTGAGGTTGAGCGTGGCATAAAAAAGTCCTTGAAATATGAATATATGAACAGTTATTCATATATTTGCGATTTTACACCCATCCCCAGAACCTGTCAATAGCTTAAGCTGGCGGCAGCCGGGTTGTGTTTAAAAGCGGAAAAACGCCCCAACATACAGCCGGTTACCCGCAAAACACAGGCACAAACGAAGTGTTTTAACCCGTGGTGACGAACATGGGGCACTTTTAAAACCGGAAAAATCCCCGGAAACAGTTTTTTGCCAATCGCCGAAAAAATTAACAGCTTTACAATAAGCGGGCCGCGGGCGATGAGGGGGTGATTTATCCGGCCTGGGCGGGTCTTCCTTGACAAAAAATAATCAGTGCTGATATAAGGAAACTGCCTGATAATTTTTTAGATGAATGGGGTATCCGTATGAGTTTTGGCCAGACCTTCTGGGGCAATTTGGCGATCAGTTTCTGCATGTTTTTGATCGTGTTTTTACCCCTGTTTTTTATTCTTTCCATCTATGTCTTAAATAAAATGGCGCCGCGCCGCGCCGGTTTTACCGGTTTTGTTTTGAGGCGCGCTCTGACGCTGATTTTATTTCTGGCGGCTTTATTGGCCCTGGCGCTTTACCTGACGCCCTATGAAAGCGTATTAGGCCTGGCGCGCAGTTTTTCGCCGGACGGGCAAATTTCATCTTTAAACGGTGAACTTTACGGGCGGGTGCGCCTGGCGCTGGGGCTGGGCGGGCTTGCGTGCCTGCTGGCCGGTGGATTGAGCCTGTTGTTTAAAAAACGTTTATCCAGCCTGCTTAAAACCGTTAGCCTGTGGCTGGTGGATGAAGCCTCCCGTTGGGCGGTGGCCGCCGGTGAATTTTGGGCGGATCTTCGTAAAAACCGGCCATCCCTGCCGGAGTGGCTGGGCCTGGCCGGCCTGTGCCTGAGCGCGGCGGTTGTGCGCGCTTTTTACCTGAATAAACCCTTTTTGCACGACGAAGCTTATACCTATGTCGGTTTTGCCTCGCGCAGCCTGCGCGCAGTGATGACCGATTATTCCCTGCCCAATAACCATGTTTTGCATAGCATCCTGGTGCATTTTTCGACGCTGTTGTTCGGGGTGGAGCCCTGGGCGGTACGGCTGCCCTCTTACCTGGCGGGTATTTTATGCGTGTTCGCGGCTTATTTTCTGGCGCGGCGCCTTTATAAGCGCCCCACGGCCTGGCTGGCGGCGGCGCTGGTGGCGGCCTCGCCCGACCTGGCAACCAAATCGGCGGATGCGCGCGGTTACATGATTCTGGCGTTAATCAGCCTGTTAATCTTCTGGCTGGGGGCCGGGCTGCGCTTAAAATCGAACCGTTTTGCCTGGCTGCTGCTGGCCGTGCTCTCGGCGCTGGGTTTTTATGACGTGCCCACCATGATGTATCCCTTCGGGGCTTTGATGGCCTGGCTGGGGCTGAGCGCCCTGTTGGGCGACCTGGGGCCGGCAGATAAACGCTGGCCGTTTATCATGCGCCTGGTGGCCTGCGGGCTGGGGGCGGGCCTGTTAACCCTGTTGTTGTATGCCCCGATTTTGATCGCTTCGGGGCCGCAAAGCCTGTTTGGCAACCCGTTCGTGCGCCCGATGGATTGGGCCGATTTTACGGCAATTGTGCCGGTGCACTGGGATGAAACCTGGGGCGCCTGGAGTTATGGGATTAAGGCGGCACCGCTGGTGTTTGGCCTGGGGCTGCTGCTTTCGTTGATTTTTAACCGGCCGTTAAGCGGGCAGCGCCTGCCGCAGGCGGCGGTGACGGTGTTGTTCATCGCGGCGGCGGTGACGCTGCAGCGCGCCAACCCCTGGGCGCGCCTGTGGACCTTTTTGCTGCCGCTGCTGTGGGTGTGGGTGGCGGCCGGCTGGGTCTGGCTGGCCACGCGCCTGCTGGCGCGGCGTGAAGCATGGCTAAAGCCGGTGCTGGGTGGGCTGGTGCTGCTGGCGCTGCTTAACGGGCTGTGGAATTCGTTCGATTTTTACCGTCAGGGCGGCACGGCCACCGGCACCGTGGAGCAAATGGTGCTGGGCATTCGCGATAAATTGCAGCCGGGTGATGTGGTCTTAAGCGTTTCGGTGTATGAACCGCCCATGTGGTATTACTTCCGCCGCCACGCCATTCCCTGGATTTATTTTGACCTGCCGGCTGATGGGCGGGCGGCCCGTTATGTTGTGATCACCTACAGCGACGAGGGCGAAACGGTGCAGAGCATTCTGCAAAAACGAAAGGTGCCCGCGGCGGCTTATGATCCGGCGGCTGAGACGACCCTCTACCAGACCGGCAGTGTGACGGTGGAGGCAATTGCGGGCCGTTAAAAACGGTTTTTATGGGTCTTTATGAAGAGGCGTGCAGGGCGGGGCTTTTAACGGTATAATGAGGGCATACCGGGGATGACAGGCTTCGACGGGGGAGGCTGGTCCCGGATTGCGAGCCGAGAGGCGCCGACCTCGATAACTCAGCGCAAAACTTTAAGTGCCAATCGCACTTCCTATGCTGCTATGCCCCTCGCCGCCTAAGGCGTAAGGCAAACGCACATATGGCCTCTTCGTGAGGCCACGTCTGCCCACCCCGCGCTCCGACCGGTGGTGGAGTGGGCGTCACAATGCCGGAGTGCCATGCCCCTACGCCGTTAAGGGTATGAAAGAGGACTTTCGGGTCCAAACGGCTGGCCTGCTGCCGGTATGTCGGTCCATCACCAGCGGGTAAGAATTAAATGACCGTCTACGCTCGTAGACATCCGAGGGTCGAATCTTTCGGACGCGGGTTCAAGTCCCGCCATCTCCACAATAAAAAATGGCCGTAAGGCCTGAGATTCAAAACAAAAAATGGCGAAAGCGCCATTTTTTGTTTTAAACCGGGCGATTCGGAATCTGCGTTTGTCTGTTTTAGCGCCATTTTTGATGATTTTTCACCTGCTCAGCGCCAGATAACGGTGTTTTTTAAAAAAAGGTCGATTTTTAATGCTATTTAATGGTTTTTTATGAATCGCCCGAAATAAAGACCGTATTATTTGGCGGTGGGTAAACTTAACCGGGGAAATTTTGCAGTTTTTTATGGGCAGGCGGGCAGAATTGGGGACGGAGATAAATCTTCCTACCGATTTCAGGCGCGTGTTTTAACTTTTATAAATTTTCCAAGACAACCTGGAACGCCGGGAAAACGGAATTAATCTTGTCGAGCGAGTAAA
>JAJTBH010000053.1 GCA_021287005.1 Anaerolineae bacterium | reverse complement strand
GAGGATCCTCATTAGACGAAAGGCCTTTCGTGGACGAACAACACGCTATTGTTTTGCTTAAAAATGGCAATTTGGACGGTCTTGAAGAACTGGTTAATCGTTACCAGCAGCAAGCTGTCCGGGCCGCCTGTCTGATTACTGCCGACCGTGCCCAGGCTGAAGACATCGTACAAACCGCCTTTATACGGATAACGGACAAAATAAACCAGTTTGATCCTGCCCGTCCGTTTGGGCCCTGGTTTTTGCGGATCGTGGTAAACGATGCCATAAAATACGCTCAACGTATTAATAAACTCACCGCTCTGGATGAAAACGAGCAATACACGGTGGCGCAATTAATTGACCCGGCCGCCCTGCCTGAAGAACAGGTTGAAAACCTGGAATTAAGGCAAAACGTCTGGTCAGCCCTGCAAAAACTCAGCCCGCGCCAGCGAGCGGCCATCGTGATGCGTTATTACCTGGGCCTGCATGAAGATGAAATGGCAAAAGAACTTGATGGCCCCGTCGGAACGATTAAGTGGTTGTTATATGCCGCGCGTGAGCGTCTGGTATTTTTGTTGGCCGGGTTTCGCCCCGCCGATGAAAAAATCACCGCCTCATCACAACGGAAAAATAATTCAACCAGGTCAGGAGGCTCAAAATGAACGATTTACAGTTCAAAAAGCTTATCGATTTACTGTCAGAAGACCTGGTTCCGCATGAAGTAAATTTATGGCCGTCCATCCGTCAGCATTTTAAGCAGAACAATAAGCCCTTCACTAAAGGAGACTTATTGATGAAAAACCTTACGAATGGCTCTAAAAATCGACGGTTAACCGTCACGCTGCTGGCAGCCTGTCTGCTGTTTGTTTTTATCTGGCTGCTCACGCCGCAAGGCCAGGTCTGGGCGCAGCAAATTTTGCTATTTTTCAACCGCTCAAACAATGATGTTTTGCCCCTCCAATCCTGGCAGATGACTCCTGCAGTTAATGCCGAATCTCCCACAGCCGATCCCGCCAATATTCTGGATGCCCATGCCGGCATCGCTGATGTGGAACGCCAGGCTGAATTTAAGGTTTTGCAGCCGGCCTGGATACCGCAAATTTTAACTTTTTCCGGCGCGTCCTATGATCCGGCTGAAAAAATCACCCGCCTTTTTTACCAACTGGATGAAAGCAACGGCCTGGCCCTGCGTCAGGAACCTTCGCAGTTGAGTGAAAAATGTGAGCTCTGTGGAGAAGTGGGCGCCAGTGCCGCCATTGTGAATGTTTACATAAACGATCAACCCGGAGAATATGTGGAAGGCACCTGGAATTTAACCGACAACGGACCGGTCTGGGAAGCCACCCCTTACCTCAAAACCCTGCGCTGGAAATCGGGAGAGATGGCCTTCGAACTGCTGTTTATGGGCCCGCCCGATGCACTCAGCCAGGAAGATCTGGTAAAGATCGCTGAAAGCCTGAAATAGCGCTAAAACTTAATGTCAAAACCCGGCGGAATGTCATAATCAACACTCCGCCGGGGTGTTTTTATCTCGACCTGTTTTGTCCCGCCATCCGGTGAAACAAATTTACATCAATAAATGAACATGGCATCGCCGAAAGAAAAGAAGCGATATTCCTGTTCCACCGCCTGGCGGTAAACATCCAGAATCCGCTCACGCCCGGCGAAGGCGCTTACCAACATTAACAGTGTCGACCGCGGCAAATGAAAATTGGTAATCATGGCATCCACTGCTTTAAAGGTGTAACCGGGCAAAATATACAATGCGGTTGAACCCGAAAAAGGTCCCACGCAATCACCCGCTGTGGCTTGTTTTGCGGCTGTTTCCAGTGTGCGAACGCTGGTGGTACCCACCGCAATGATGCGCCCGCCCTCTCGTTTGGTCCGGTTAATCTGCTCTGCCGTTTCGGCTGTCACTTCGCACCATTCGGTATGAATCTGGTGTTCACCGGGGTCGTCTTCTTTGACGGGTGCAAAGGTATCCAGACCGACGTGTAAAGTTACTTCGGCAAAATGAACGCCTTTATTTTTAATCCGCTCCATTAACTCCGGGGTAAAATGCAGCCCGGCCGTAGGTGCCGCCGCGGAACCCGGTCGATCGGCGTATACCGTCTGATATCGTTCGCCATTTTCCAGGCGGGTATGAATATACGGCGGCAGCGGCATTTGCCCCGCCGCATTGAAGCTGTTTTCAATCGGTTCGGCAAATTTCACCAGTCGCCGTGAAGCTTCAAGCTCCTTAACCACTTCCGCTTTTGGCCCATTTTCCACCTGGATTACCGTACCGCTTTTTAATCCTTTTCCGCCCACCAGGGCCTCCCAGGTTAAATCATCCACGCGCCGCAGCAGCAAAATCTCCACCTTACCGCCGCTGTTTTTAAAGCCGAATAGGCGCGCAGGTATGACCCGCGTGCGGTTGATCACCAGCAGATCGCCGGGATTCAGGTAATCATAAATATTCCAAAAAACGGTATGCTCCAATTCGGCTTTCTGGCGGTTTAACACCAGCAGGCGCGAACTATGCCGCGGTTCAAGCGGCGTCTGAGCAATACGCTCAGGGGGAAGGTTGTAAAAAAAATCGTCTGTTTTCAAGGTTAAAATAAGGATGGTTGTTGAGATTGCGGGTCCTGATAAACCAGGCCCAAATGTTCATAAGCCAGGCGGGTGGCCACACGACCCTGCGGAGTGCGGTTTAAAAAGCCCAATTGTAGGAGATAGGGTTCAACCACATCCATGATCGTATCGGGCTCTTCGCTGATTGAAGCGCCGATCGTGCTTAACCCCACCGGCCCGCCGTTATATTTTTCAATAATGGTGCGCAAGACACGCCGGTCAACATCATCCAGGCCGCGTGCATCCACATCCAGCAAATCCAGCGCTTCGCGTGCCACCGGGCGGGTGATGGTGCCATCGGCGCGCACCTGCGCAAAATCACGCACACGCCGTAATAAACGCAAAGCTACGCGCGGTGTACCACGCGCGCGCAGTGCCACTTCTTCAATCCCGCCTTCATCGGCAGTCACCTGCAACAAATTTGCGGCGCGGGCCACAATCTGGCTCATGGCCGATAAATCATAATAATCCAGGCGGTATACCGCGCCAAAACGAGCGCGCAGTGGTGCGCTGATTAAAGCCAGGCGTGTGGTGGCGCCGATCACGGTAAAGCGCGGCAGCTTAAGCCGGATTGAGCGCGCTGCCGGACCCTTGCCGATCACAATATCAAGCGCAAAGTCTTCCATGGCCGGGTAAAGCACTTCTTCCACCACCCGGCCCAGGCGGTGTATTTCATCGATAAATAAAATATCGCCGGCGCGCAGGTTGGTCAGAATGGCGGCCAGGTCGCCGGCGCGTTCCACAGCCGGACCGGCCGTTATTTTGATATTCACACCCATCTCATTCGATAACACATGCGCCAGCGTGGTTTTACCCAGACCGGGCGGACCGTAAAAAAGCACGTGATCCAGCGCCTCACTGCGCTGACGTGCGGCCGCAATCAAAATGGAAAGGTTTTCCCTGACTTGATCCTGACCGATGATTTCGCCAAGTTTACCTGGGCGTAAAGCTTGATCCAGGCGGTCATCGGGTTTTGAGTCGGGCGTGACCAGGCGCTCTGTGTTTGTCGTCATGGCAACCATTATACCTGAGATTAAGCCGGGCAGTTATCAAACTGCGCGAAACTTTTTGACGAGTTTTGCGTTATATATTATGAAAACAAATTATTCGCTTTATTAATTTATATTGGAGCTTCACCATGCGCAAGATACTCATTTCTCTTATTGTTTTAACCTTTATGGTTATCTATACCGTATTTTATCTGGATGTAAATCAGATTCTGGCTTTCTTTTCGGCCGGAGCCAATACGGCTGTCTTGCATACCGTGGAAGTCTCAAAGGATATTTTTAGCTTCATCAGTTATTCCGGCAGCCTGTTGGCCTGATTATTTTTTCCGCCTTTATCATTTACCCCTGATGCCCCGATCCCCAATAAAAAGGATCGGGGCTCATTTATTAAGTGAAAAAATTTTTAATTCCCATTTCCGCAAAATCGCCTATAATTGACGCCATAAGGGAGCAATATCCGGATGTCTTTATTGTATTTTTGGATTTTTGCGGAAGGTTTGCTGGCGGTTTTAACCGCTCTTTTTATCTCGCAAGACCCGTTAAACCTGTTTCTGGCCGGGCTTGTTGTTTGTTTATCCATTTGGCCAGTGGCTGCGTTACGTTTTTTCCCTAAATCAAAATTATCTCCTGCTCAAATTATCAATTCGACCCGTCCGGTTAACCTGTTAATCAGCCTGGTTGCCGTTTGGTTTTATGTAACATTACTTACCGTGCTGTTAACCGGCCGCCTGGCACACTGGTTTGGTCCATTACAGTCCATTTTTACGAACGCCTGGCCGTTTTTTGTCTGGTTTTTACTGGCACTTTTTCAAATCAGCCTCAGTCTGGCTTACCGTCACCGAAACGAAATATTTATTCGTTCCGTTTGGTGCAACCGCAGTTTGTTATTTTTAATCTTGTGGTGGATCATTTTGTTCGTCACACTGCTGCACTGGAATATCTTAATATTTAACCTGCCGCTTTTTGATATGCTGCCCGGCTGGTTCTGGAAATTTATCCCCAAAGATTTTAATCTGCTGACACTGCTCTTCATCCCACTCGTTTTGGGGGTATTGTTTCTGGTCTGGTGCGTCCTGAACGGCAAAATAAGTCGATCCTATACCTTGCCTTGTATTTTGCTGGCCGGTGTTATTTTACAGGTGGGTTTCGGTCTGATGGAAGGCCAGGGACTCGATTCTTTACGTTTAAAGTACCTCAACACCGCCCACAGCAGTTATGTGGAATTGGCAGCCGACCGTCCCGACCTGTTGGATGCTCTGCGAAATTATGACGAACACTATCGCGATGAGCTCTATCTGGGTACCAAACCGCCGGGCCTGCTGGCAATCTATCTGCTGCTGCAAAAGGTCTCGTCTTTAATATTGCCGTCCGCCTCCTATTCGGAGCGTCTGCAAAGCTTAAGCGCCTTGATCGCCGGTTTGTTTCCCTGGTTATCCATGCTGGTTTTATGGCCCTTATCGGCCATAAAAAGAAATCTGGATGACGCCGCCGATAATTATTTACCGGCCTTAATTTATATCCTCAGCCCCAACCTGGTCTTAATCCCGCTTTTTCTCGATCAAGCCCTTTACCCCCTCCTGTTTTGCCTGGGGCTTTACCTCTGGTGGTTAACGCTCAAACAACAATCCTGGAAACTGGCATTATTTAGCGGCCTGTATTTTTACCTCTGTTCATATATTACCTTTTCAATGCTGCCATTACCGGCGCTGGCCTTGGCCTGGATGGTTATATTTATCTGGCATTCCAAAAACCGCTTTAAACCTGCCCCCTGGATTAAATTGACTTTTGCCCTGCTGGTGGGTCTGGGCTTGGCCTGCCTGTGTCTGTATTTGACACTTAACTACGATCCGTTTCTTCGCTACACGCATGCCATGCAGGGACATCAAACCATTAAGTCTTTTCAATCGGGTCCGGTTTTTGCCCTGGAAACCTTTTTTGTAAACAGTCTCGATATCGCCGCCTGGAGTGGGTTTCCCCTTTTCCTTTTAGCCGTTTTTTCGGCTTTGTTTGCCGGTTTTAACTGGTTTAAAAATAAAGCCGCTCAGCTTGATCTTTTATTGCTGGCTTTTAGCGCCACCTATCTGGCGCTGAATTTCTTCGGACAAACGCGCGGTGAGGTGGGCCGCATCTGGTTATTTATGCTGCCCCTTTTCTGTTTGGGAGCCGTCCGCCAGTTGCGCACCATGTTTGGACATCAACAAAAATGGGTTTATATGCTGGCCGTTTTACAATTGGTAACCCTGTTTTTAACTTTCCAATTTCAAGATTTTTTCTCATAATACGGTTTATTAAAGATCATGCCTCAATTTTTTACAAAATTCGCAGTTATGGTCTATAATTTGATCAACCCACTCAATTGGAGTACTGTATGTCAAATTTACATGTATCAAAACACCCCCTTGTTGCACACAAGCTCTCTTTACTGCGTGATACCAAAACTGAACCTCAGAAATTCCGTGAACTGGTTCGCGAATTGGGTGCATTATTAACCTATGAAGCCACCCTTGATCTGCCCACCCATCCCATTCAGGTTAATACCCCCATGGGTTTGGCGCCCTGTGAGGAATTAACCGAAAAAATCGGCCTGGTTCCCATTTTGCGCGCCGGCCTGGGTATGGTTGAAGGCGTTTGGGAATTAATGCCCTCTTCCGAGGTCTGGCACATTGGCCTTTATCGCGATGAAAAAACCCTCAAACCGGTGGAATATTACAACAAACTGCCCGTTCAACCCACCGTTTCGGTTTGTTTGATCCTCGACCCGATGCTGGCAACCGGCTGCTCAGCCGTCGCCACTATTGATATCTTAAAACGCTGGGGCGTTTCAAACATCAAGTTTGTCGGTTTAATTGGCGCACCCGAAGGCATCAAACGAGTGCAGGATGCCCACCCCGACGTGCCCATTTATCTGGCCGCCGTTGATGAAAAATTAAATGAGATCGGTTACATCGTACCCGGTCTGGGTGATGCCGGCGACCGCCAGTTCGGTACGGCCTGATTTTAATCTCAGGTCCGTTTTACCCTTCTCCAGTTTTCACCCGCAAGGGTGGAGTGGATCATATTAATATCGATAAAACTGCCTGTTTTTCAGGCAGTTTTTTTATTAATCACGTCTGGTTTTAAGAAAAAAAAATACTATAATTGTCAATATTATAATAAAAATTGATTCGAGGTTAAAAGGATTATTTCCGCACGTTTACCCGATCATTCTGGAGGAAATAAAATGAATAAAAAATCATTATGGTTGGTTTTATTGTTATTTATTGCCCTGTTTTCTGTGGCCTGTTCTCTTCCGGCTCTACCCGGTCTGCGCTCCACTGAAACAGCCACACCCACAGCTGCCCCTCCGCCCACCGATGAGCCCACGGCCACGCCCGTTCCGCCCACTGCAACACCGGCTGTTGTCGCCATCCCGGTCCTCGGTGCAAAGACTCTTCAAGACAAAAGTGAATCGCCGGCTTACGATTTGGATGTTACCTACCCCTACATGCAGGGTGATGGCGCACAGGTTGACCCATTTAATCAAGCCATCGAAAAATTTATCAACACCAGTGTTTCATCTTTTAAAAACGATATGGCCCAGGGTGGTGATGTGCCTGTTACCGATTCACGCAGCTCTTATCAGGTGCAATATACCACACCATTGGTGTCCGGCAGGGTGGTCAGTGTTTTATTCCAGACTTATTTTTATTATGCCGGGGCGGCCCACCCCAATTCCTTTTATACATCCTTTAATTACGATCTAAAAGAACATCGTATGCTTGAACTGAAAGATCTTTTTATGCCCGGTTCCGATTATCTGGGAGCCATTTCATCCTACAGCAACACCGTGTTAAGCAGCCTCCTGGGAGATGCCTTTTTTGCCGAAGGGGCTCAGGCGAAAGAAGAAAATTACAAAACCTGGAATCTCGAGTTGGATGGGTTGTTATTTACATTTGATCCCTACCAGGTCGGTCCTTACGCCGCCGGAGCGCAAAAAGTGAATATTCCCGTATCAGCCCTTGAAAGCCTTACAGACGCGGAAAGTCTGTTAAAACAAAACCAGTAATGGTTTTTTAAAAAATTGAAAATTTATTGAAAGAAAAATTTTATGGCAAACGAATCAGAAAAAACAATTTTAGCCGTGTTGGCCCACCCCGACGATGAAACCTTTGGCATGGGCGGCACACTGGCTTTATACGCCCATCAGGGCGCCAAGGTTCATCTTATCTGTGCCACGCGCGGCGAGGCGGGTGATGTGGACGAAAATTACCTCGAAGGGTATCAGTCAGTGGCCGAACGCCGCGAGAGTGAGTTGCGCTGCGCCGGCAGCCTTTTGGGTTTGAATGAAATCCATTTCCTGGGTTACCGCGATTCGGGCATGCCCGGCTCGCCCGACAACCACAACCCGCGTGCCCTTTTTATGGCCCCGCAACGCAAAGTTGCCGAAGAAGTCGCCCATTATATTCGGCAAATCCGCCCCCAGGTGGTTCTGACCTTTGATCCCATCGGGGGCTACCGCCATCCGGACCATATTGCCATCCAACAGGCCACTGTGATGGCTTTTAACCTGGCAGCAGACCCCCTCTTTGACGACGGTCTGCCGCCTTACCAGGCCCAACGCCTCTATTTCCATGTCATGCCGCGTGGATTTTTGCGTTTTATGGTGAAAATGATGCCCCTCTTTGGCAAAGATCCGACCAAATTCGGCCGCAACGGGGATATCGACATGAAATCCATTACCGATGTCAGTTTTCCCACGCATGTACGCATTGATTATCGCCCCGTTGCCCAGATTCGTGACGATGCTTCTGCCTGCCATGCCAGCCAGGGCGGCGGCTTCATGAGTCGCGGGTTTGTGGGTTGGCTGCGCCGCCAGTTTTCGGCTTACGAAGCATTTATGCAGGCTTTCCCCGAACCGGCCAATGCCCATATCAAAAAAGATTTATTCGACGGCGTCGTTTTATAAGAAGACAAAAAAAAGTGGTTAAGTCTGTTGCAGACTTAACCACTTTTTTTATCCAAGGAATAATTCCGCCAGTTCCTGTGCCACTACTTCGGTTGCCCGTTTAACAGCTTCAGAAACAGGTTGATACATCTCCAACCCGCCTACCTGAATGCCCACAACGCCAATTTCACAGCCAATGTCGTTTTTAACAAACTCGGCCAGAACGCTAAGTGGCAGCGTATGCGATGAGGCACTGTAACCATCCATTTCCGAAGGGCTCAACCAGGCCACCGCACCCGGCTCTAATCCCATATCGGCGGCATCGCAAATTAATAATAAATCGGGATTAAAAGCCCTGATTTTTCCGGTAAAGTTTTCCGGCGCCAGGCCGCCTTCAAGCAGCAAAAGATGCGGGCTGTCGATTGCCCGCGCCTGTAAGGCACGCACGATCAACAGCCCGGCGATATCATCCGCTCGAAATTCATTGCCGACGCCCAGAACCGCTAAATTTAAATCAGAGTCCTTAAGCGCAGGGAGCTTCAGCCTCAGCGCCCGGCCGAGCTGATTTTTCCAGGAGGAATTGGATATCTTCATCACGTCCATAATAAACGGTTAAGGGTTCATGCGACAGTGCGGCCAGTTCCCATTGTTCATTGGAAAGATCCAGACATTTTAAACGGCAGTTGACCACACATTGATCGCAAAAAGTACAGCGATCCATGTGATATTTCATTACAAACCGTTTATTGGCCTTGTCAATCGTGATTAATTCAATGGCATTGGCCGGGCAATCTTTCACACAGAGCATACAACCGCTGCATTTACTGGCATCCCAGGTTAATTTTCCACGCAAACTTTCCGGCGCGGGCTTTTTTTCAAAAGGATATTGTTCGGTAAACGGTTTCTTAAAAAGTGAGCCAACCACATCACCCAACATCGACATCAGCTTCATAACCAGGCACCTCCAACGCCAACTGTTTTGAGTACCACTACCAGCAGCAGGTTAATTAAAGCCAGCAATGCGCCCAGACGCCACCACATGCCCACAGTTTGATCGATACGCAGGCGGGTAAAAAGCGATTGTAAACCGGCCATAAACACCATCAGGCCCAGGGTTTTTGCCAGGAAAATTAACACATTTAATCCAATCGCCAGCCAGGGCGCCATTCCTTCAAATGGAAAAGCCAAACCGCCCAGGTAAAAAGCGGCAACCAGTGTATGTGCAATCACCATTTCTACATTTTTGCCAATCCGAAAGAGCGCCAGGCCGCGCCCGCTGTATTCCGTTAAAGCGCCGGAAACGATTTCCGTTTCAGCCTCGGGGGCGTCAAAAGGTGTCAGTTCCAGTTTGCCCATTAAACCCACAATCGCCACGATAAAACCGATGATCTGGGTAATGGCCATGGGGACATGTGCCTGCGAATAAACGTTTACATCCGAAATCTGCCAGCTCTGCGCCGCCAACGCCGGACCCAACAAAGCCAGCAGGAAAGGCGCTTCGTAACTAAAAAGCTGTGTCAGTGTACGGGTTGCGCCAATCAGCGAAAAACGATCAATGGTATTGGCGCCGGCCAGCCCCAGGCACAGCGTCATCATACTGAGCAAATATAACGCCACAATCAGGTCACCCCGAAAGCTGTAAGCCGGGGTAAAACCGAACATGGGCACGTACAAAGCGGCCGTTAAAGCACCCGCCAGGCCAATCACCGGCAAATAAATAAATAAACCGGGTTGAACGCCAAAAGGAATGATTTCTTCCTTGGCCAGCAACTTTACAATGTCGGCCAGAGGTTGGAACCAGCGCGGCCCGACCCGGTTCTGGTAACGCGCCACCAGTTTTCGGTCAACAAATTCATAAAACAGACTGGTGCCAATTAAAAACAGGCCGCCGGGAAAAATGAGGAGGGACACAAAAGGCAGGATCGCGTTCATTTATAATACTCGATTCCGTATTTACGAATATCTTCCCAGCTCATTTCAGTCGAGCTGTCGTTACGTTTTACCGTAATCATCCGGTCGTTACATGAAAAACAGGGGTCAATCCCCACCAGCAGCATGGGCATATCGGCCAGTTTATGACCGACGGCTACCGAACTGATCGAACTCCAGTTGCACAGGCTCGGGGTACGCACTTTAACACGCTCCGGAAACTCGCTGCCGTTGCTGATGATATGATAAAGCAGTTCGCCGCGCGGGGCTTCCACCCGGCTGACGGTTTCCCCTTCGGGAATGCGCCGCGGCACTTTGACGGCTAACTCGCCTTCCGGCATCCGGTCGAGAATGGCACGGATGACGCGTGAAGCTTCGAATAATTCTTTAATGCGCACCACGGTACGCGCCAGCAAATCGCCGCCGGTTTCGACAATGGCCTCAATGGGAAAATCGTTATACCCGATGTATGGAGCGTCCACCCGAATATCTCGAATGGCGCCCGAACCGCGCGCAGTGGGGCCGACCGCGCCCAAAAGCTCGGCCTGTTCTTTGGACATAAATCCCACCCCCTGCGTCCGTGCCAGGAAGGTGCGATCGCTCGAAACAACCTCCAGATAATAGCGGTTGCGTTCATCCAAAAAATCAAGACCGCGCAAAATGGCATCGCGCTGCTGTTCATTGATATCAAACTTAACCCCGCCGATCAGGTTGGCCGAATAATGCACGCGGTTTCCGCTCAGGCTTTCCAACAGGTCCATCACGGTTTCACGGTCGCGCCAGCTATACATAAACAGTGTATTAAACCCGCCTTCATGCGCGGCGACGCCCAACCAGAGCAAGTGACTGTGAATACGTTCCAACTCGGCTACAATCGTCCGAATGGCTTGTGCTCGCGGGGGGGCCGTAACGCCGGCCAGTTTTTCAACACCCAGGGCAAAGGCTGTGCCGTGTACATGCGAACATATACCGCAGACGCGTTCCATCAAGTAAAGATTCTGTGTGTAATTACGCGCTTCGGCGGTTTTTTCAATGCCGCGATGCACAAAGCCCAGGCGAATGGTTGCACCGGTTACATTTTCACCGTCAACGGTAAACTCAAAATGACCGGGTTCCTTTAATGCAGGATGCTGTGGGCCAATAGGCACGATAAATTTTTCACCTACTTTTTTCGGTTCCATTTTAACAGCTCTCCTTGTCTAGGCTTTTTCAGCCCCAAAACCGGTAAACGATTTTCTTAACGGATAAACGCCGTCCGGCCAATCATCGGGTAAAACCAGTTTTTCCCGAACGGGGGTTCCTTCCACATCCACGCCAAATAATTCCATTAATTCGCGTTCATAAAGCGTGGCTGATGGAATAATATTACACAACGTGGGCACAACCGGGTTTGAATACGGTACGGCCGTTCGTAATCCGGCAATCGCATTGCCATTGGCAAACAGGTAAACGGCTTCCAACACGCCCTCGTTTTGCCCTTCCACCGCCGGATGGTCCAACCCGGTGATAGCCGCCAGGTATCCCCAATGGCCGTCCACCAGGGCCTGAACAACCGCAATTAAATTTTTGACTTCAACGACGGCATCCACGCGGTTGTTTTCTTTTCGAAGTAAAGCGCCGCAAAAAGGCTGAATGATATATTCTGCCTGAGACAACAATGTTTCAGTATCCATCTTATTTGACCTCCTTCTCAGCAGGTTTGGGAGGATGTTGCAGACTGTCCAGCAAAGCCACCACGCCATGAATAATGGCCTCGGGACGCGGCGGACAGCCGGGAATATAAGCATTTACCGGCAGAACCGTATCAACCCCGCCCATCACATTGTAGGCGCCTTCAAACACGCCCCCCGACAAGCCGCAGGAGCCCACCACAACCACAAATTTGGGCTCTGGCATCTGTTCATAAACCCGAATCAGGCGCTCGCGTGCCTGCCGTGTCACCGGCCCGGTGCAGATTAAAACATCGGCATGGCGCGGGCTGCCTTGCAGGGTCACACCAAACCGCTCCAGGTCATAGCGCGGCGTCAGGGTTGCCAGAATTTCAATATCACATCCATTGCAGGAACCGCTATTAAAATGAATTACCCAGGGAGAGTTAACGCGCGCCCAGGTGCGAAGTCCGTTTACTACTTTTTCCCAGGCTGAGGGTAATTTCGTATCATTTTCCATAATAGTCTCTTTCTGATCTAATTAAGACTTATTATATCATTTTGCACTTATTACCCTAAAACCAGGGCTACCAGTGCAAAAATAACACCAACCAGGTATACACCCGTCGTCCAGGTCATACCACCGCTGCCCAAAACCAACATTCCCAGGTGCAGCACGGCAAAGAAAAAAGCCACCAGGAAAAAGGGCTGGTAACCCGGCGCTGCCGACAGGTTGGAGCCTTCTTCACCGCTGCTGTAAACGCTGGATTTAATGTCATTGGGGTGTTCCGGCCCTGCCAGTATTTTGCCGAAACCAACAATGATCAAAACCATTGGAATATAAATCAGGAAAGCCAATGGGGGAGTTAATATAATTGAAAGATCCATTATTTTCCTCCGTTTATTTACCAAAAATGGCCAGCAAACTGGATGCAGCCGGATAGGTCAGCGGATTAACCAATTGTGGCATAAAGCCCAAAACCACCACGGCCGCCACCAGGAAAGCCAGGGGTAACAACATGCTCCACGAAACGGGTTTTCCCGCTTCAACGATTTTGGATGGTTTGTATCTGAACAGGCGGTTGACCAGCGGAGCATAATACCCCAATGAAAGCACACTGTTGATTGCGGCAAACACGACCAGGCCGCAAATCCAGGCGTTTTTGGTCTCAAACCCGGCTACAAACATCTGCCATTTGGACATGAACCCGGCCAGCGGCGGTAAACCGCCCAGGCTGAATACGGCCACCGCAAATGCGAAGGCCGCCAGCGGGTAACGTCGTGATGCGCCCGACAAATCATCAAGCGTCAGGGGATTATGATCGTCGTGGGATATGTGCAGGGCATATAAAAACACGCCGGTCGCCAAAAAGGCCAGGCCCTTCATCAGCGCGTGATTGATCAGGTGGAAAAATGCACCGGCTGCGCCGTCCAGTGAACCGGCGCCCCACAGGGCAACCCCCAGGCCCAACAGCATATAACCCATGTGGCTGACGCTCGAAAAAGCCAGCAAACGTTTCACCTGTGTCTGACGTAAAGCCATCAGGTTGCCGACCAGCATGTTAACCGCGCCAAAAATCATCAAAATACTGCCCCATGATTGGCTCACCGGGCTGACGGCGCCCAATGCACGCAGCAGGGCAATCAAACCGGCTTCAATCACAATGCCCGAAAGCATGGCGCTGATACCACTGGGGGCCTGCGAGTGAGCGTCAGGCAGCCAGGTATGCAGGGGCACCAGGGCACTTTTGACGCCAAAACCGACGATAAATAAAGCTCCGGCAGCCAGCAGCATCAAAGAGGGTATGGAGGTAGTCGCTGCATTTTGACTGGAAATAATTTGTTCGCGAATGGCGGCCAGGTCCAATGTTCCGGTTTGGGAAAGCACCAGAGCCACACCCAGCACCACCAGCACCGATCCGCTGGCGCTTTGCACCAGGTATTTCACCCCGGCTTCCAAAGAATCCGCTTGTTGGCGATAAAAAGCGACCAGCATATAGGAACTGATCGCCATGGCCTCAAACCAGACCCACAGGTTAAACAGGTCGGCGGCCAGGCTCAGACCGATGATCGTGCCGATCATGGCAACCAGCAGGGCGTAATATTTTTCTTCGTTTTCTTCACGCGCCATATACTGGGCGGAAAAAACAGTCACCATCAGGCCCAACAACAACACGACAAAAACCATCACCAGGCTGATGCCGTCAAAACGTAACGCCGCCTGCCCCATTGTTACGCTGATTTTCTCGCCGGCAGCCAGCGCCTGCGAGAGTATATATAATGGAATAAAATCTGCCAGAAGCACCAGCACGGCCAACCACAGCGCAGGCGTGCTGCGTTCGGTTCCGTACCGCAGGCTCAACCGCCCCGCCAGGTAAAGAACCGGGGATGCCACCAGGGGCAAAAGGACTAACCAGGTTAAAATAGTTGATGTGTCCATCTTTACACCCCGACCATCAAGAATAAGATAACGATTACCAGACCCGCCAGTATGCCAAATACATTCCAGGCCAATACGCCGGTCTGCGTGGCACGCAGTGCCTCGGCTCCATCCTGGGTGACTTTAACCACGCCCCGGTTGATTGCCTCAAAACCGAAACTATTGGCGGCTGCCTTTGAAAAACTGGAAAATCCATCCACCACACCCTGCAATTGCTCGCGGCGCCACCAGCACAAAATGCCAATCGCCACAACCAGCAGCGCAACCAGGGTTGCCGGAGCGCTAAGGATTTCCATTAACAGTGCGCCCAGCGATTCGACTTCTATTTCATGGTAAGGCAGGGTATTTTTTAACATCTCTGCAAAAACGCCGCCCAATAACCAGGTGGTTAATGAACCGATCGCCAGAGGAATGAGGGCTGTTTTCATGGCCGTACCGGCGTCATGACCGTGCAGGTGCGAACGCGCTTCGCCGAAGAACACCAGCCAGACACAGCGAGTGGTATACAAAGCGGTTAGTCCTGCTCCGGCCAGCATCAGTGCATAAGCCCAGGTCGGGGTGCCATGCAAACCCGCTTCAAGCACCAGTTCTTTGCTCCAGAATCCGTTCAACGGCGGAATGCCGGCCAGTGCCAGCGCGCCAATGATAAAGACATTACGCACCAGTGGCATTTGTTTCCCCAGGCCACCCATCTGGCGCATATCGCGCGTGCCTACGGCATGAATAACCGCGCCGGCGCTCAAAAAAAGCAGCGCTTTGAATACGGAATGGCTGAGCAGGTGAAACTGGCTGGCAAAGATGTTGCCGGCCCCAATGGCGTAAACCATATATCCCAATTGTGACACGGTGGAATAAGCCAGCACCCGTTTCAGGTCGGTTGCCACCAGGGCCATTAATGCAGACAGCACGGCCGAGAGCAGCCCGACCAGCATGACGGCTGTCGTCCAGCCCGGAACTTCATGAAAAGCGGGATAAAAGCGCGCCAGTAAATAAACGCCGGCATTCACCATGGTAGCCGCATGGATCAGGGCGCTGATGGGTGTAGGTGCTTCCATGGCATCGGGCAGCCAGGTCTGAAAGGGGAACTGTGCCGATTTAGCCGCAGCCGCAATTAAAAATCCGAATGCCATCCAGGATAACACCGTTCCATCGATACTCGCTGCATTTTTTATAAAAACCGAAATATCATAACTTCCGGTATAAGCATAAGCCAGCAATGCGCCCAGCAGCAGTCCCACACCGCCCAGTTGTGTCATAATCAGGGCTTTCATACCGCCGGCAACCGCCTTGGGCTCATCGTTATAAAATGAGATCAAGGCATATGAACAAAGCGCGGTAATTTCCCAGAAAACAAACATCAACAACATATTACTGGTTAATACCAATCCCACCATGGCGCCGATAAAAAAGAGTACAAAAGCATAATAACGCCCAAGCTGGTGTTCGCCCTTCATATAATTGACCGAAAAAATCACTGCCAGGCTGCCGACAACGGTTGCAATGGCCGCCAGAAAAACGGACAAACCATCCGGCACAAAGGTGAAATCGCCAAAAGGTCCACCCACCGGGAATGTGACCAGTGTCTGGGTGCCGTTAAAAAA
>JAJTBH010000052.1 GCA_021287005.1 Anaerolineae bacterium | reverse complement strand
CCCTCTGAATATCCACAAAGCCACCAAAAAACCGGCCAGCGGGTCCAACAAGGGGTGAATAAAGGCCGAGCCAATCGTGCCCACAAACGCCGCGGAAGAGGTTAACACATCCGAAAGGTTATCCTGAGCTGCAGCTTCAAGAGTCGGGCTGTGCAGTGAACGTGAAATCTGGCTGATTGAGGCAAACATACCGGCTTTTACCGCCGCACTGAGCAGCAAAACCACGGTCGGCAAACCGGCATCAATGGCCATGCCACCGCTGGTAAAACGTTCATAAGATGCACTCAGTGCCTCATATCCGGCATACGCCATGGAAAGGGAAATCACCAATCCCATCAACGGTTCAAAGCGGCTGTGTCCCTGGGGATGTGAAATATCGGGGGGTTGTTGGGCAATGTATAAACCAATCACCACCATAATCGAATATAAAACATCTGATATGGAATTGGCCGCATCGGCATAAAGCGCCACACTGCCGCTTAAATAAGCTGCGACAGCTTTGCAAGCTGCCAGCAGAATATTTCCGACCAGGGTAATGGTTAATGCATTTCGATATAAGTTTTTTTGCCTGTGATCACCAGGCGGCAATTCTCGAATCCAGCGCAAGAGCCCCGTCCTTTCTTTTCTAATGGGAACGACGTGCCATCAATGCCATGTATAACACAATTGATCCGGCCACCGCTGCATTAAGCGACTCGATACGCCCCAACATGGGCAGTTGCAGCAAAACATCACAAGATTTGCGCACCAGCAAACGCATGCCTTCGCCCTCGCTGCCAACCACCACAACCAGGGGGCCTTTCAGGTTGACCTGCTCAGCCGGGGTAGCCTCGGGGCCGCCCTCCAGGCCAATCACCCAGGCGCCTTCCTCTTTAAGGCGGTCAAGCGCCTGTGCCAGGTTAATCGGCGCCACCAGCAGATGTTCACTGGCGCCCGCCGATGCATGCACTACCGCCGGGGTGACCCCGGCAGCGCGCCGCAGCGGCATTAACACACCATGCACGCCGACTGCCTCGGCCGTACGCAGCAGCGTGCCCAGGTTTTGCGGGTTTTGAATTACATCCAGCGCCAGCACAAACAGGGGTTCCTGGCGTTCCTGCGCCGTGGCAAGGATGGTTTGCAGGTCGGAATAGGGGTAAGCGCTGGTTTCCAGCATCACACCCTGGTGGTTTTCATCCATGCCGTCCAATTGCTGACGCGGCACATACTCCGGCGTCAGGCGGCGGCTTGACGCCAGGCGAATAATATCAGCCAGGCGACCTTTTTCTTCAGCGCCTTTTGATATAAAAAGGCGAAAACAATCGCGCCGTCTGGCTTTTAAAGTTTCGTAAACAGGGTTACGCCCTGCGATCCACTCTTTCACTGCCAGCGCCAGGTGGTGCCTTCTTTACTGTCTTCCAGTACGACACCCATCGAAGTAAGCCGGTCGCGAATTTGATCGGAGAACGCATATTGTTTTTGAGCGCGCAATTGCAAACGCAGGTCAACCAGCAGATCAATAAACGGGTTGGCCGCCTGTCCGCTGCTGGACGCCGCTTTTTCAAGACGCAGGCCCAACACCGCAGCCAGTTCGCGCAGCATATTCTGAGCGCCTTCCAGGTCAATATCATTGGCGCCGTCGGAACGAGCCTGGTTAATCACGCGTACCAGTTCAAACAAAAATCCCAGCGCACCCGCCGAGTTAAAATCATCATCCATGCTTTCCACAAAACCGGCATGGGTGGCGTCCACCTGGGTTTTCAGGCTGGCTTTCACCGCTTCGCCGGCTCCGGCTGCGTTGGGTAATGCCGGGCGCAGCGCCGAATGCAGACGCTCAAGAGCCCGTTTGGTCTGCTCAATCACGTCCTCATTAAAGGTCAGCGGACTGCGGTAGCCCGAATTTAAAACCATCAGGCGCAGCACATCGGCGCCATGCTCGTTGACAAAACTTTCAATCGAAACGATGTTGCCCAAGGATTTCGACATTTTTTCGCCGCTCATTTGCAGCATGCCGTTGTGTACCCAGTAACGGGCAAAGGGGTGCCCGGTAAAACTTTCACTCTGGGCAATTTCATTTTCATGGTGCGGAAAAACCAGGTCATTGCCGCCGCCGTGAATGTCAATCTGTGGGCCGAGATGTTCCAGGTTCATGGCCGAGCATTCAATATGCCAGCCGGGGCGGCCCTTGCCCCAGGGAGATTCCCAATAAGGCTCACCGGGTTTGGCTGCCTTCCACAAGGCAAAATCCATCGGGTGTTCTTTGCGGTCATCCACCTCAATGCGCGCACCGGCCTGCATATCCTCCAGCTTGCGCCCCGAAAGTTTGCCGTAATCGTCATCTTTTTGAACCCTGAAATAAACGTCGCCGTTCACCGGGTAAGCGTAACCCTTTTCCACCAGGCCCTGCACCATGGCAATAATTTGCGGAATGGTCTGGGTGGCACGCGGATTAAAAGTGGCCGGCATGACGTTTAAGGTTTCAATATCGCGTTGATATTCCAGAATGTAACTATTGGCCAGTTCAAAGGGATCGCGTCCCATCTGGTTGGCGCGCATAATGATTTTGTCATCCACATCGGTGTAATTCATTAAATGACGCACCTGGTACCCGCGATAAGTTAAATAACGGCGAATAATATCAAAAACCACGGCCGACATGGCATGTCCGACATGCGCTTTGTTATATACCGTAGGACCGCAGACATACATTTTCACCTGACCGGGTTCCAGTGTTTCAAAATTTTCCTTTTTACGCGTCAAGGTATTATAAATTTTTATGGTCATTAACAACTCTCCTGATTACATCTATTCTCAACAACATCCATTACAAAATAATTTCTTCCATTAATCTTCGGGACGGGCAAAAATCATGCGTCCCGCAGCCGTTTGTAAAACTTTGGTCACCATGACCGGAATTTCTTTGTTAATATATTCGCGTCCATTTTCGACCACCACCATAGTGCCGTCGTCCATATAACCGACACCCTGCGCAGCTTCCTTGCCTTCCTGAATGACACGAATACTTAAGATTTCACCGGGCAGCAGCGCCGATTTGACGGCATTGGCCAGTTCATTAACATTTAAAACGGTTACGCCCTGCAACTCGGCAATGCGGTTGAGGTTGTAATCATTGGTCAAAATCGGGCAGCGCAACTGGCGCGCCAGAATGACCAGTTTATCATCCACTTCGCGCACGCCTTCCACATCTATATCGGTCAGGCGCACCGGAATGATGGATTGTTTTTGTAATTGCGATAACACTTCCATGCCGCGCCGTCCGCGCTGGCGGCGCAGACTATCGGCTGAATCGGCAATGTATTGCAGCTCGGCCAGAACAAAACGTGGAATCAAAAGCGTCCCGGCCAGAAAACCTGTCCGAGCTATGTCAGCGATACGCCCATCTATAATCACACTGGTATCCAACAAAATGGTTCGTGCGTCCGCCTTACTTTTATCACCCTCTACCGCATCTTCTTTGCCGCCGCCCCGCGAAAAAGAGGACAAAACGGCAAACAGATCGTTCTGGCGCATGACAAAAATGGCTATACCCGTATATCCAAACACAACCACACCGACAAACGGGATAATATTGCCAAATGGCGCCGGAAGCATTGAAATGGGAAAGGCCAACAGGGCCGCGATAATCAGACCGACAATTAGACCCAGCAATGCAGAAAACAGCGATTGCGCAGAAATTCTCACCAGCAGCGCGCGAAGTGCATTAACCGGACGGACGGTAAAATAAGGTGTAAGAATCAACCCGAAAAGCGCACCGACCAGACCAATTACAAATGAATAGGTAATCGCCGGAAAAGCACCCGACAACGGACTGGTGGATTGTCCCAGAAGTGACCCCCAATAAATGCCCAAAGCAGTAAAAACAACCATGCCAATTAAACGAAAAATAAATTCAATACTCATGAATAATTTCTCCTGGAATATCTAATTGTTAAAGAGCAAATCAACTGGATAATTGCTAGAAAAAAAAGAAAATTTAATAAATAAATTTAACAATAATAAGGATGATAGCACGGGAAACGGGAATAGTCAATTTATCTGGATTGATTAAAGCAGATGCGGTATAATAATTTACTACTCTTCTTCGGAAGAATAATTTAAATTTTAAATCATCAATTATTAGTCAGATTGATGAAAGTTTGTCGTGAGGTGACGTATGCCTATCTATACCTATCGGTGCGAAAATTGCGGCGTACAATTTGAGCGTACACAAAAATTTACCGACCAACCCCTTACACGCTGTCCTGAGTGTGGTAAAAAATCTTTGCACAAGGTTTATACCCCGGTAGGAATCGTATTTAAAGGTTCCGGTTTCTATGCGACCGATCACCGATCCCCTTCGGGTGGTTGGCCCAGTTCAAACAAAAGCTCGGAAGAAAAAAGCGCCAGTAGCACTGAAAAAACTTCTGAAACAAAAACGAACAGCGAAAGTTCCTCCACCGGCGGCTCAACCAGCAGTACTCCGGCAAAAAGTGAATCAAGCAGCAAAGAGTAAATCGTTATGGCTCAATCCAAAAACAATAATAAAGCGCCCCAAAAACGAAGCACGCCCGAACAACGCGCCCAGCATTTTCAGCGAATCGTTTTTGCCGTGCTGGCAGCGATCATCATTCTCTCGTGGATTATTTCGTTGATTGCAGTTCCCTGATTGTATGCCCCAAAAGCACCATTGCCAAATCTGCCGTACTCGGCAAAACCAGATCTGCGCCCACCCGGCGCAGTTCTTTTTCCTGTCCAAATCCGCATAAAACACCCACAGTCTGCGCTCCGGCGGCCCGGCCGGCTTTAATATCCACCGTGGTATCCCCCACCATCAGGCATTCACAGGGTTCCACATGCATCTGCTGTGCGGCCCACACGATCGGGTCTGGAAAGGGTTTGGTATAACGGCAGGTATCCGAGATGGCTATCGCTTTAAAATAAGGGGTAAGTTCAAATTGTTCCAAAAAGCGGTAGGTGCTGCTGCCGCGGGCGCTTACTATCGCCAGCGGAAAATGTATCTGTAAAGTTGCCAGCATTTCCTGTACCAGCGGAACGATCCAGAATTTGGACGGCCGCCGGTCCACACCATACCGCGAGATAAAATTAAATAAACGGGCGACATCATCATCCAGATCAAAACGGTCAAGCAAATGATACACCAGGTTGCCGGGTGTTTCCGAGACCATCAGTCCCCAGCGCGCAAAAGCCGTTACGCGACGTTCAGATACAATCACATTGAGGGGGCGAAAAATCCGCGAGAAACTTTGCACCCATAGGTCATCGGTGTCACTTAAAGTTCCGTCAACATCAAAACAAATGGCTTTAATGCGGTTAAGATCCAGGCTCATAGGGGGTTCCTTATTCAAGCGCCGAAGCAATCTGGTTTAAAATAGTCTGGTTGGAAGCAATGACCCAGCGTGTACCCTGAGGAATATAGTGAATGTTGATCTGGCTTCCGTCTTCATATTCCCAGCGGGCGTCCATGCTTGATTCGCGCAGCGGCTCGCCCCAACGCTGTTTGCAGATTTCCTGTAAAGCCTGCCAGAATTGGTCGGCGTCTTTAAGGCTATCCCACTTCCATTCGATTACAAAAGCATAAACCGCCGGGTCGTTGACCTTTTGATAAAGCAAATAATGATCTCCACCCCAACCGGCAGCCGCTTCATAAGCGTCCACGTCCGGCAAACGCCAGGCCGGGTCCCAGTCCCTGGAAAGCAGCAAAAAGGTATTCCATTCACCCAGGCTGCCATCCCCTGCCAGGCGCCAACCATCTCCCAACGGATTTTTTAATTGCGGCGCAGGCACATGCACCGGTTTTTCGGCGGGGTACAGGTTGGGGTGCATAATCTGTTCGCTGCTCACCGGCGGGTTGGCATATGCCGCATCCACAGCCTGCCAGCCGCCCTGATCATACAGACTCTGCACAAATTCAAAACCTTTGTGATAAGGGAAAAGCAAATCTTCTTTTAAAAATTCAGGGCTGGCGTCATAAACCGGGCTGGCATATGTGCTGTAAAAATCCTGCACTTCACGCCGGTCTGATTCACTACCGTAAGTAAAAAACCAGGTTTGTTCACTTGAAACGGCATCACCTTCCATTAAAGCCGTGACTGCCGTGCAATATTCGGTATGCACCCGGCAGTATGCATCGGTGATTTTTAAACGGCCGGTCATGTCATAATGCTGATCCTGCAACGTGTGGGTAAATTCATGCGCATACGTCATTCGTTCGGTGCCATTAAACCCGTTTCCCTGCACCACATACATTTCTTTGGCTTCGGGGTCGTAATAGCCGGCCACCTGCTCGCTGTAGAGGGCGTGATAAATATTCAACAAATCCTTGCCCGGTTCCAACAAACCCAGGATGTTATACAACAGCGTGTCATCACTGGCATCCTGATCGGTGTAATCTTTAAAAAAGTCTTCGGTTACATTACGCTGCAATTGTGCCGGGCTAAGGGTATCTCGTTTAAATGAATGCATCAATGATAATCCGCGCAATTCGGACACTTCGGCTTCAATCTGGTCCATTTGCAGCGCCACATCCTGTGGAATATTGTTTGATGTATCGGGGCGCACTTCAAGGGTTGGCAGGCGAGTTGGTTCGGGAGTCGCAGCCTGCCCGGGCAGGGAAGGCAAGATTTTATATCCGTCTCTGACAGCCAGAACCCCGGCGGGAATCAATAAGGCGCACATGCACAGGCAGGCTACCACCAACAAAACAACCAGAGAAATTAAAACGCGTTTTAACATCGCTCACCTGAAATTAATTATTTTTAACATAGTCCAGCGCATATTCCGCATCCGCATATCCGGGTCGGGCGTCAAGCGCTTTCGCAAAAGAAGCCAGCGCTTCCGATTTTTTACCAATCCGGTATAAACCCCAACCCTGCCATAAAAGCGCTTCCTCAGAATTAGGGGTTACTTTTAAAGCATACTCCACCAACGACATCAAATCATCCGTGCGCCCGCTGTGAAAATAAGCCAGGAATGGGCCAAACTGGTAACGCAACATACGCTGTGGAATGGTTAAAGCGCGCGCCTGATCATAAGCCACTGCCGCGCCCTGATAATCTTCAAAATACACCAGGTTGCTGCCCAGGTTAAACCAGGCGAAGGGGTTTTGCGGGGTGGCCTGGGTTTCGCGCCGGGCGCTTTGCAGGGCATTCTGACGATTCTGGTCCGCATCCCAATCCGTTTTTAAAATCGTCTTAATTTTATCGCTATCCGCGGGTGGAAAGACCAGCAAATATACACGGTTAAATGCCTGCCAGTTTTTATCCAACTGATCGTACGAGATGTATTTATCGGCCCCCCAGTAAGAATCCTGCGTCAAAAACGTTCGAGCCTTATCATTATACCCGTTTAACAACAGGTAATGCCCACCCCACAGATCGTCTTGAAACCAGAAGGGCTGCTCAAAAGTAAAGGTCTCTTCCACCAACACCGGATAACCGGCTGCAATCAACTGGCGCAGCAGGTCCAACGAACCGCCTACGCGGTATTCGACGGTCAGGTTATCCACATGGTTTGAAACATAACCGGCCAGCTCATCTACATTAACATTACGGTCCGCTCGCAGCGGTTTGATTTCATTTGAAATGGTAAATTGATCGCCTTGCCAACCATAAAAACGCAGGTAAAGCGAGAGGGCATCCGGGCCGCAGTTATTCCAATCCTGTAGCTCAAACTTGGGGGATGGAAGGCGCACCTCGCCCGGTATGCCGGTGGGTGTGGGCTGGGGCGTCTCAGCCGTGATTTCAACGGTCGGGCTGGTTTGAACCTGCGGGGCCTGGGTGGCGGTTAAGCCGCCCTCCATCGCCAGGGTGGTCACCACCGGCGTCGGCAGCGCGGCGCTGACAGTTGGCGCCTGGCCCACCGGATTAATCAACGTGTGCAGTTTAGTTCCCCAGATATCCAGGCGCACTTCCATGCTGCGCCAAAAAGGCGAATAATAAAAACCCAGCAGAGCGCCTGCCAGGAAAATAATCGTTACAACACAAACAATAATTTTCTTTTTCATCAATTTTTCTTTTCTCTGATTATGCCTGATTATACAACCAGGGGGTTAACAAAATGGCCGTCGGATGAAAGTTTATATTCGATTTATTTTCTCTTATTTATCCATTCATTGCCATTTCAGAGCAAATTGTTATGGATTATAATTGGGCCCATGCTTAAATACCATATCTGGACCGAAGGCTGTCAGATGAACTTCTCCGATTCTTTGAGAGTGGCTTCCACCCTCGAAGGTTTGGGGTATGAACGCGCCGCCAGGGCGGATGATGCCGATGTGGTCATTCTAAACACCTGTGTTGTCCGTCAGAGCGCCGAGGATAAAGCCACCGGTTATCTGAGTTCGCTGCGCCCGCTCAAGAAAAAACGCCCCGACATGGTTATTAACGTGATGGGCTGTATGGTAGGCGTTAAAGATACCAGCAAATTACACCAGCGTTTCCCTTATGTAGACGTTTTTTCGCCGCCTTCCGATCCCACACCGCTGTTAAAATACATCAGCGAACATGAACATCGCAAGCTGGAAGAAGACAATCGCGAAAAACGTTATACCTGGATGGATAGCGACTTCACTCTGCCGGCCGAACATAAAAACCTGGTGGCGGGTTTTGTGCCTGTTGTTTACGGCTGTTCGCATGCCTGCACTTACTGCATCATTCCCTACCGCCGCGGGGCCGAAATCAGTCGCCCGCCGGAAGAAATTATAAATGAAGTACGATCGCTGACCGAACAGGGTGTTAAAGAAATTACGCTGCTCGGGCAGATCGTTGATCGTTACGGCAAGGATCGTCCCGATTACCCCAATCTGGCCGGTTTAATTAAACAACTGCACGAGATTGAAGGTTTACAGCGTTTACGCTTTTTAACCTCACACCCCAACTGGCTGACCGATGAACTCATTGACGCGGTTGCCAGTTTGCCGCGGGTGATGCCGCATTTTGAAGTGCCTGCCCAGGCCGGCGACGATGAAGTATTAAAAAATATGCGGCGTGGTTATACCAATGCCGAATATCGCCAGACGGTGCAGCGCATTCGTGAAAGAATCCCCGGCGCGTCGATCGCCACCGACATCATCGTCGGTTTTCCCGGTGAAAGCGCCGAACAATTCCAAAAAACTTACGAGCTGCTGGCCGACCTGGAGCTGGATGTGGCCCACCTGGCTCGTTATTCACCGCGCCCCGGCACGGTGGCCGAGCGCCATATGGCCGATGATGTTCCGGACGAAGAAAAATGGCGTCGTTTCAGATTATTGGAAGATCTGCAAGAGCAAATTCTCACCCGCAAACATGCCGTTTATCTGGGAGAAACCACGCCGGTGCTCTTTGAAGAAAAGGTCAAAAAACGCTGGCGCGGACGCAACCCGACCAATAAACTGGTTTTTGTGGAAAGCGAATCGGATTTGCGCGGCCAACTGCTGCCCGTAAAAATCAATTGGACGGGGCCCTGGTCGTTTATTGGCGAGTTGGTTTAAAAAGGTTTTCTTCCCGATTTCCTGAATGTTAATCAAGGGCTCCCCGGAATAAAAAGTAAGGGAGCCCTGATAATGTAACCCGAGTTCTTAAATCTTAGTCTTAATTGACGTTATAATATTCCATATGAAAAGACCCCTGGGCATCATCCTCTTCATTATCGGTGTGGTGGCAATCGTGGGTATCTATTTTTATTTACGCCGCCCGAGCAATGGGCGCGATCTAAAAGTGATACAATGGATTAACAACCCTGCCGAACACCCCGAATGGATGATTACCGCCCGGCAGCGCTGCGGCACAGCTCCCTTTATAATACCCACCAACGGGATGGTCGGTTATTTGTGGGACGATTCTTTTCGCCCGGGGCACCGTCACCAGGGGATTGATGTTTTTGGCCCCACAAAATTAGGTGAAACGCCGGTTTACGCCGCCTATGACGGGTATCTCTCCCGTTTGCCTGATTGGAAATCCAGCGTCATTATCCGTATTCCCAACGATCCTTTGCAGCCCGGCCGGCAAATTTGGACCTATTACACCCACATGGCAGATGCAGACGGCAAATCTTTAATCAATCCGCGCTTTGCAGCAGGGGTAAACGAAGTGCAAGTGCAGGCCGGCGACCTGCTCGGATACCAGGGCAATTATTCAGGAAACCCCACCGACCCGGTGGGTATGCATTTACACTTTTCCGTGGTTCGCGATAACGGTAAAGGTGGCTTTTTAAACGAGTTGGATATAAACAACACATTTGACCCATCACCCTACCTTGGTCTTGACCTTAACGCCAATACACACCCCGGCCAGATTCCAACTTGCAATTCTACAGGAGAAGAGGGGTAAATGATTTCTTTTCGTGATATTGAACGTGGTTTACAGGACTTAAAGATCCCATCCCAAACACCGGTGATTGTGCACGCTTCATTATCCGCCTTTGGTGACGTGCAAGGTGGAGCCGAATCGGTATTGGGCGCTTTGGCGCGTTGTTATAATGCCATTCTGATGCCGACCTTTACCTATAAAACCATGATCATCCCCTCTGCCGGGCCGGAGAATAATGGCCTGGTTTACGGCAGCGGCCGCCAGAGCAACCTGATGGCCGAGTTTTATAATCCCACCATGCCTGCCGACAAAATGATGTGGGTTGTCGCCGAAAAACTGCGTAACTTACCCGCTGCCAAACGCTCTTCTCATCCCATTCTGTCATTCAGCGGCATTCACATGGATGCCGTCCTTAACAAACAAAGTATTTACAATCCGCTCGGTCCCATTCAAGAGTTGGCCAATCAACAGGGCTGGGTGCTGCTGCTCGGCGTAGACCATACCGTCAACACCAGCCTGCACCTTGCCGAGCGTTTATCGGGACGCAAACAATTCATTCGCTGGGCGCTGACGCCGCAAGGCATCAGCGAATGTCCAAATTTTCCCGGCTGTTCCGACGGTTTTAACGCCATAGCGCCTTACCTGGGCAGTATCACGCGTCAGATTAACATTGGCAATGCCACCGTTCAGGCGCTGCCTCTGCTGCCCATGTTGGATGTCACCCTGGAATTGTTAAGAAAAATGCCCGGCGCTTTGCTTTGCGATATTCCGGGTTGTGAAAGATGTTACGCTGTGCGCCAGTTATTGGCGCAACCCCTCGCCTGATCTTTTATGCTATACTCTAAAAAAGGAAGGACGCGTGCATGCCGTCGGAAAATCCTGAGAATTCTCTTAACCTTTTATACAGTGTAAGCAAGGAACTGTCAGCGTCCCTTAATCTCAGCATCGTACTCGAAAGAGTGCTGGAACTTTGCATTCGAAACGTAAATGCCGAACGAGGGTCGATTGTTGCCCTGGATGACAACCAGAAACCGATTGACTCGGTGATGGTGATCAATCAAAAAACAATTAATTATACGGCTCACGATGTACAGGGCGTTCTTGATCACGGCCTGGCCGGCTGGGTTTTACGCCACCAGCAGCCGGTGCTGGTCAGTGACACCACGCAAGATACACGTTGGTTTCGCAGGCCGGATGATGCCGTTTCACGAACGGGGGCAAAATCTGCCATCTGCATTCCCATGATTTTAGCCGGTGATCAGATTGTCGGTATTTTAACCATTGTGCATCCACAGCCTAATTTCTTAAAAGAAAGCCACCTGGCATTGCTGCAAGCCATCAGTGACCAGGCTGCTTTGACCATTCATAATGCCAATCTTTACCAGTCTCTACAATCGGTTAAACAACGTTACCAAAAACTTTTCGACGAAAACATCGACCCCATTCTGGTAAGTGACTGGAAAGGCCGCATCATTGAAGCCAACCAGAGCGCTCTGTCATTATTCAGCAACCTGCCGGTTGATATCCTAATGGATAAATCCATTTACGATCTGCACAGCGTCGATTGGGAATGGTTAAGCAGCCGCTCCGAGAGTTTGCATAATAACGAAACACTTACTTATCTTTCTGAAATTGAACAAAACGACCGGCACACGCCGGTTGAGGTTCATATTCATAAAATAAACATCGGCGATGCCGAATATCTGCAATGGATCATCCACGATATCTCCGAACGCAAAAACCTCGAAAAATTACGCGACGAACTCAGCGCCATGATTTATCATGATCTGCGCTCACCGCTTTCCAACGTTCTCTCCAGCCTTGAAATGCTGGACGTCGTTTTACCCGAAGATACTTCTGAAAGTGCGCATCAGTTGGCCCAAATTGCCATGCGCTCGACCCGCCGCGTGCAGCGCCTGATCAGTTCCCTCCTGGATATCAATCGCCTTGAAAACGGGCAAACCATTACCCAACAGCATATGTGCAACCTTGAAAACATTGTACATGAGGCTTTTGAAGCCGTGCAGGTAAATGCCGAAAGCAAGGATATTCACCTGAACAATGACATTCCGGCAGATTTTCCGGAATTATGGATTGATCACGACATGATTAAACGGGTCGTTATTAACCTGCTTGAAAACGCAATTAAATTTACACCGGTTGACGGTAATATTCATATTGGCGCCCGTTTTGAAAACAATGAAGCCACCCTGTGGGTCGAAGATGACGGCCCGGGCATTCCCCTTGAAGCACAGCAATTTATTTTTGACAAATATGTGCATTTAAATAAAGAAAAATACCCCAAAGGAATTGGCCTGGGCCTGGCTTTTTGCCGCATGGCAGTACAGGCCCACGGCGGTCAGATCTGGGTAGAATCAGATCAAAAAGCGGGAAGCCGGTTTATCTTTACTCTACCCGCCAGCCGCCCCGAATAAAAATGGCAACCCAATATCGGTAGAGAGAGGAAAAAGACATGCAGGAATTAGCGCCTCATATTTATATGGAAACGGCCTATGCAGGTGTGACGCTGGGCGCCATTGCCTGGGATCACGGCCTGTTAATGATCGATTCACCTCTCAAACCTGAAGACGCCCGATCGTGGCGGGCCAGCCTGTTAAACACCGGTAACAGCACCGATCGCACTTTGATTAACCTGGATGCCCATGTCGACCGCACACTGGGTGCCCGCGCCATGGAATGTAGCGTCATCGGGCATACCGAAATGGCCAATGTCTTTCATACCCGGCCGCTCACATTTAAAGCACAATCCAACGATACCGGCACCGAATGGGAATCTTGTGACGGCATCAGCAACACAAGATGGGCGCCGCCCGACATAACTTTTTCCAACAACCTGATCATCCATTGGGATAACAATCCCATCATTCTCGAACATTGGCCCGGATCGGCAATCGGTTCCATCTGCATTCGCCTGCCCTTTGAAAAAATCATTTTCATCGGCGATATCGCCACCCCCGGCCAGCCGCCTTTTTTGGCCGATGCCGAATTACCGGCCTGGATTAACAATCTGGGCAAGTTGTTGTCCCTCGAGTTCAGCGATTATATAATCATCAGCGGTCGTTCCGGCATTATTCGCCAGAATGAAATTAAAATACAGCTCGATTTATTAAAACGTATTCAGCAGGATTTGAGTGAATTACCCGATGGCGCCCCGCCCGAAATCACCGATCATTTAGTGCCGCCTTTACTGGCTCAGTTCTCACCCTCCGCCGAACGCAGCCAGATGTATCAAAACCGGTTTTTAACCGGTTTAAGGTTGTATTATCAGCGACATCAAAAATCCGTTGCGATTAATGGGGAAACGGTTTCTCTTTGATGCACTTTGTTTGACCCATTCCATTCTTAAATTGAGGTTTTATGTCAACTCCGCATTACGCCCCTCTCGTCGAATTAACCCGCGGCCCGCTGGTCGAATCCATCCATTATGGCGCGGCTGTATTGGTTGATTCAAACGGGAGGACCATTTTTGAGGTCGGCGACCCTCAGACCATTGTCTATTTACGTTCCAGTTCAAAACCCATTCAGGTATTACCTTTTGTTGAGGCCGGCGGTATTGAAAAATACAAACTAAGCCCCAAGGAAGTGGCCTTAATGTGTTCATCACACGCCGGAATGGATGAACATGTTAAAACTGTGGAAGGCATTCAGGCTAAAGTCGGTTTCAGTGAAAAAGACTTGATGTGCGGCGTTCACCCGCCCATGCATCGCGACACCATGATCCGCATGGAGGCCAACCACGAACGGTATACACCCAACCGGCATATGTGCTCCGGTAAACATTCCGGTTTTCTGGCCTATGCCACCCTGCGGAATGAATCCTATAAGGATTACCTCAATCCCGAACATGCCATTCAAAAGAGCATTCGCGACACCTTTGCCGAAATGTGTGATTACCCGGCTGAAAAAGTCGCCATCGGCATTGATGGCTGCTCGGCGCCTGTTTTTGGCGTGCCGCTTTACAATGCAGCCTATGCCTTTGCACGTTTCTGCGACCCAATTAATCTGTCGCTGCAACGCGCCGCCGCCTGCCATAAGATCATGCAGGCCATGATGGAATATCCCGAGATGGTAGCCGGAGGCGGTCGTTTTGATACACGCCTGATGGAAACCGCCCGCGGTAAATTAATCGCCAAATGCGGCGCCGAGGGATATCAGGTGGTCGCTATTCCGGCCGGTGTAATTTCTGCCGGAAGCCCCGGCATGGCTCTGACCATTAAAGTATCAGACGGCGACGCCGTTGACCGTGTAGCGCCGCTGATAAGCGTGTATATTCTGGCACAACTGGGCATTTTAAACGACAAAGAAGCCGAACTGTTGGCAGATTACAACCGCCGGCCATTGTTTAACTGGCGCAAACTGCCCATTGGCGAAATTCGCCCTGCTTTTGAATTTAAACGGTTGGACTGATTAAGATGGATGCAGACAGCCTTCTGATTAAACACGCCAGGGAAATTTACACCCGCCTGCTGGATTTTTTTGGCTTGCCCGAATGGCGCAACCCCTTGCCTGCCGTGGATGAACTGGTCTGCACCATCCTTTCACAAAATACCAACGATCGTAATCGCGACATAGCATTTAACAGCCTGACCCGTCGTTTTCCCACCTGGGAGGCCGTCCGCGACGCCCCACCGGCGGATGTAATTGAATCCATTCGCTCGGCGGGGCTGGCCAACCAGAAAGGCGCGCGCATTCAAGAAGTGCTGCGCTTGATTTCGGCTGAAACCGGCGGGTTGGATCTTTCCTTTTTAAAAGAAAAAAGCATTGATGAAGCGCGCGCCTGGCTAATGCAGTTTAAAGGCGTGGGCCCCAAAACCGCCTCGATCGTGATGGTTTTTTCACTGGGCATGCCGGCTTTTCCGGTGGATACCCATATTTACCGCGTCAGCGGCCGGTTGGGTTTGCGCCCGCCGGAAATGAATGTGGAAGAAGCACACCCTCATCTGGCTTCACTTTTTGATCCGGCCACTTACGGCCCGGCGCATCTCAATTTAATTCGCCTTGGGAGGGAAATCTGTCACGCGCGCAAACCGCAGTGTCAGGCCTGCCCGCTCAACGATTTGTGCGATTATTATCTTAACACCCCTAAACAATAAATTATTCCTGCCAGTTAAAATCGCGCTGCAACTGGCTGGACAATACCACCGCTGTGGAGGTTTCACCAAAGGGACTCAAACTGGCAATGATATGTTCCAACGCCTCGGTGGTCTCAACCGCCACGCGGATAAAAAAGGCGTCATCGCCGGTCACATGGTGGCATTCCAGCACGGAAGGCAGCCCTTCCAACACTGCCAACACGCGTTTATAACGCTCGGGCGGGGTGCGCAGGCGAATGAAAGCGCGAATGGGCAGCCCGGCTTTATCGGGGTTAATCTCCACATGATAACCGCGGATCAAACCATCCTCTTCCATACGTTTAACCCGTTCAGCCACCGCCGGACCGGTTAACCCGACCATCCGGCCAATTTCACTGAAAGGCAGCCGGGCATCTTCTTGCAGGGCACGTAAAATCATACGCCCGGTCCGGTCCAATTTTTTTATTTCATCCGTCATAAAACCTCTTTACTTTTAACTCAAAAACAAAGCTGCCCGATTACTTTAGAATTCGGCTTGTGAAGCCAGGCGCTCTCGATTATAAATGAGATGTCGGCCGCCGAAATTTTATTTTTTTGTTCATTATACCCGCGAGTTAAACGAGGTTTAAGAATTTTTTAAAAACTTAAGCCAATCACACATTCAGGAGAATCATCATGTTGGATATCTGGCTCAAAGGCTTTATTTTGGGTTTTTCCATTGCCGCCCCGGTTGGCCCGATTGGGTTATTGTGCATTCGCCGCACCCTGGCCGATGGCCGTCTGAACGGATTTTTAAGCGGCATGGGCGCTGCCAGCGCCGACGGATTATACGGCGCTATGGCTGCTTTTGGTCTGGCGGCCGTTTTATCCTGGTTGACCGGC
>JAJTBH010000051.1 GCA_021287005.1 Anaerolineae bacterium | reverse complement strand
CGGTTAATAACCGGAGCATGCCACAATATGCATCTATGCAAAGGGTTGGAAAATGATATAATTTTTTATTAATGGCTAATTATATTTATTAACATATACTAATATCTTCACGCAAGAGTAAATTATGACGTCCTTTTTTAATAACTTTCAAATTTTATCCCTGTTTATTTTTTTGATCCTGTTTATCGGCAGGTCTCTTTTATTAAAATTACGCAGCGACATCAACGTCTTTAAACTTGGCGCCGGCAACAAACGTTTAATACAACAGGTGGTTGAGATTTTAATTTTCGTCGGCCTGCTGGCCTGGGTGATTGAAGTCTATTTTTATGCAAACACAGTCGGCCTGCGCCTGTTTCCGGCCGCCTTGGAAAGAGTGATTCTCGACCACCCGTTGCCCAAAATTGTGGGCGTTGGGTTGATTTCTGCCGGGCTGGTCCTTTTTGTGGGTGCGTTGGTCTCCTTTAAGGATTCATGGCGCATCGGGGTTGATCACAACACCCCCGGCCAATTGGTCACCGGCGGCATTTTCAGCCTGTCACGTAACCCCATTTTCCTGTTTGTTGATATGTATTTTGTGGGCACTTTTTTGATGAATGGCAGCCTGATTTTTCTCATTTTTGCCGTGATAACCGTTCTGGGCCTGCATTACCAGATTCTTCAGGAAGAAGCTTTTTTGCCCGGTATTTACGGACAGTCCTACCTGGATTACTGCCGGCGTACGCCGCGTTATTTTGGGCTGCCAAAAAACCGTTAAAACAATCCTATTGGTTAAATGGAGGGGTGCATGCAAAGTCAATTTAACGACATTTTCATCTGTCCACACAGCAGACAAACCATCCGGTTGGATCTCGAAAACCAGCGCGCCTGTGCCGCCGGGGCGGATGTCTCCTACCCCATTCAAGACGGCATTATAAATTTTTTACCCGATGTAAAAGATAACATCAGCCTTTCCTACGACTCTTTATCCACACAATATGACGCTTACATGTTATCCGATAATGTTCTGTGGAAGTTGATTAACCGCATCACCTGGGGGTTTGATAACGACAGGTTATATGCCGATGCGTTGTTGGATTGTATCCCCGATGATTTTGACGGTGTGCTGCTGGATGTTCCGTCCGGCACGAGTGTTTTAACTTTGCAAAAATACCGGCGGTTGAAACACGCCACCATCATCGCCGTGGATTATTCAATGGGCATGTTGTTGCAGGCCCAAAAAAATTACCGGGAGCATGGTATTCAGAATGTCCTTCCGGTGCGGGCCGATGTGGGTAATCTACCTATTGATGATCAAAAAATCGATTTTTGTTTATCCATGAACGGTTTTCACATCTTCCCCGACAAAAAAAAGGCCCTATCTGAAATCTCACGTGTGTTAAAACCTGCTGCGCATCTGGCGTTTTGTTTTTATGCCAGGGGCAAACGGGCATTAACCGATTTTCTGGTGCAAAACCTTTTATACCGCCAGGGCGCTTTTTGTGCCCCCTACTATAATGAAGATGAAATATTGCAGCTTTTTGGCCCGGGTTTTGAAATTCTTTCTAAGGGGAATGTTAAATCCATTTTCTATTTAAACGGCAAAAAACGTCAGGGCGTTAAAAACATAAAAACAGAACCATCGCCCGTTTAATCGCCGGTTTTTTTCCTTTCCTTAAACATCCTCCGGACCTTACACCGGGGGATGTTTATTATTCCATTCAGGGAATTTATCAATTACTTTTCAAAAAAGCAGGCTTACTCCTGTTTTAAGACTTTCTTATATAATCGTTTTTTATTTTTATGGTTTAATAAAAATTAACCATTTATTCTTCCGAGGTAATTATGACAGATTTAACCCATTTTGCGCTGGTTTCCGATATTCACGGCAATCTGCCCGCGCTCGAGGTGGTCACAGCCGACCTGAAAAGCCGCCGGATCAACACGGTGATCAACCTGGGCGATCATTTATCCGGGCCGCTCTGGCCGTTGGAGACCGCGCGTTTTCTCATGCAGCAAGATTGGATTCATATAACCGGCAATCACGACCGCAAAACAGTCTCGCAGCCGCCCGCAGAGCATAACCCATCTGACCGTTACGCCTATCAGAGCATTAGCGGTGTCGAACTGGCCTGGCTGGGCAGTCTGCCTGCCGATCTGCATCTCGGCGAGCAAATATTCCTCTTTCACGGCGCACCCGGCAGCGACACTACCTATCTGTTGGAAAACATTGTCAATGAACGATTATCACTGGCTGCTCCGGCCGACATTCGCGCCCGGCTTAAAGATGTTAAAACGCCGCTGCTTTTATGCGGCCATACCCATAAAACACGTGTCGTGTTGATGGATGACGGGCAGTTAATTGTCAACCCGGGCAGTGTGGGCCTGCCGGCTTATTCCGACGACACCCCAGTGTTTCACGTTTGCGAAAACGGCTCGCCGCATGCCCGCTATGCCGTGTTAGAGAAAAGCCCGGCGGGCTGGAAGGTAGAACTGATCAGCCTGATGTATGATTATAAAAAAGCCGCCGAACGGGCGCGTTTAAATAACCGCCCCGATTGGCAACATTGTTTGTTAACCGGTTTTGCGCGTTAATCCGCTATTTAAACATAAGGAAAAATATGGACTCACAAGCCGCAAACTCAGAAACCGGCACGCCGGTCAGCCATATGGAGCGCCGCGCCATTCAAGCGCCGCTGGCCGCCTGCCTCATCCGTGAATTTATGCAGGAGTTGGGTGAGGAAAAAGCATTATCTATTGCTGCAAACGCCATTCAAAAAGACGCCGCCCTGGCCGGGCAGGCTCTGGCAAAACAAATCGGGCAAAACGACCTGGCCCAACTGAGCCGCGTGGTGCGCGAAATTTGGGCTCAAAACGATGCCCTCACATTTAATATACTGGTGGAAAATGACACGGAGCTGAGTTTTAACGTCATCGGCTGCCGATATGTAAATCTCTATGAAAAAAGCGGCCTGTCTGAATTGGGTTTTTGTTTATCGTGTGCACGCGACGAGGCTTTTGCCCGCGGTTTTAACCCCCACATCCGGTTAACGCGCAGCCAGACCCTCATGCAGGGGGCGGACTGTTGTGATTTTCGTTTTACCTTGCAAACCGGCCAATAAACGGTTTGCAAGGTAAAACGTATTTATTAAAGGTCAGGCGTTTTCGCCGGTCTTAAAACGGGCGACCATATCCTGCAAACTCCTGGCCATTTCGGCCAGTGCCACAGCCGATGAAGTTACTTCGGCCACCTGGGCGGTCATCTCTTCAGAGCTGGCGCTGATTTCTTCAGCCGAGGCGCTGTTTTCTTCACTGACGCTGGCAATATTTTCAATTGCATCCGATACCTCATTGGAACTGGCGGCCATTTCTTCGGTAGCCGCCGTGTTTTCTTCCACCACCGCCGAAACCGAATCCACTGACATCACCAGATCGCCGGCCAGTTTGCTCATCTGTTCGGCAGCCTGCACAATTTGTTCGCCCGATTTGCGGCTTTTTTCAGCCGAATCTTTAAGGTCGTTTAATGCCTGGCGTGATTGGGCGCTTAAATTTACGCCGCGTTCCACTTCGACCACACTTTCAGCCATAGACCCCAGCGTTTTTTCCACACTTTCCCGAATTCCTTTAACCAGGCCGGATATCTCTCTGGTAGCGGCAGCCGATTTTTCGGCCAGTTTGCGCACCTCATCCGCTACCACGGCAAAACCTTTGCCGTGTTCGCCCGCGCGGGCTGCCTCAATGGCGGCATTTAAAGCCAGCAGGTTGGTTTGTGAGGCAATATCATCAATCAGTTCCACGATCGCGCCAATTTGATTGGAGCGTTCATTCATTTCCTTCATCTTTTCAGTCGAAAGATCCACTTTGTTTTTTATAGCCTGCATACCGCGAATGGTATCTTCCACCATTAAAACACTGTTATCGGTCGATTTTACGCTTTCAGCCGAATCGCGCGCCTGTCCTCTGGCGCTTTCGGCGACATGTTCAATCACATTGGAAATCTCGGAAGTCACCTGCGAGGCCTTGCCCACGGCAACGGCCTGTTCCTGGGCGCCCTTGGCGACACCCGCAACAGCGTTGCTTGTCTGGGTTATTGAGTTGGCCGTATTGGAAATCGATTCGGACTGCTGGCTGATGCCCTTGGCCACCTGTTGGATGGTCGCGGTAATCTGCGTGGCGGCTTCACCAGCCTGCCCGGCGGCAACCGCCAGTTGATTGGAGGTGCCGTTTAATAAAGCCACACTGGTTGACAGTTGATTGATCAGGTCGCGTAAATTAACCACCATTTGAGAGAAGGCGTTGCCCAGCACATCATCCCGAGAGGCAGGTTCTACCGCAATAGTTAAATCATTTCCGGCGATACTCGTGGCCGCGTCGGCCATCTTTTGCAAATAAAGCACCATCTCCTGAAAAGTGGCTGCCATTTCACCCATTTCATCTTTTGAGCGAATATTATTTATTTGCATATCACGGTTTAATTCACCCCTGGCGATATAAGCGGCTGCCTGCATGACTTTTCCCAGAGGCTGGGTAATGGAACGTGAAATCACAACCCCAAAGAACAAACCCAGAAGAATGGCAACCACCAGGGTAATGATTAATATATTCCGCGTGTTGCTGATGGTATCATTTGTTTGAACTTTTCTGGCATCCAGGTCCTGCTCGACGCTATCGGATATCTGGTTGCCGATCTCAACAATTTTGGGGCCGGTCACATCCAGTTTGTTTTTGGTGATGCTGTTTTGTTTGGCATAATCTTCCAAAATGCCGTTTTGGAAAGAAGTATGATAGGTTTTGATATCAGCCAGCAGGTTATAAACCTGAGTCTTCTGATTTTCATTTTTCATCTGGGCATCAATGGTAGTGATGATTGTTTTAAGCTGTTCATAACGTTGGGCTTCCAACGTGGCATAATCATCACTGCCTTCATCCATATACTTAAAGACATCCAGGCGCATCAAAGCCATATAGGTGCGGGCAGAACCGACCGCATCCACCAGGGCCAGGTTATTATCCGTAACACCCTGCTGCTGTAACTGCACCAATTGGTCTTCAATTTTGGGCCCGATATAATCCAATGTATTAATTTTTATGGTCTGGCGTTTGTTAATAAAATCGTAGACCTCTAAAAACGCCGCCTGGTAATTTTGATATTCTGTTTTAAGATTCGCCAACATGGCGGCCCGTTCAGGATCGGTTATTTCAACTTCCGCCTGTTTAATTAAATCATCCATTCCCTGAACGGCGGTTTTGTATTGATCCATATACTGGCTGTCATTGGTGGCGATATACTTGTTTGCTGAAAAACGTACCATTAATATTTGTGCAATTAATTGCTGTGACAAATGTTGATCAACCATTAAATTATCGGCCATATCCGTCACAGTGCCGCCAATGCCGTTTAATTGAAACAAGGCAATTGCAGCAATGGCCCCCATCAATACCAGTACGAATATAAATCCCAGACTGATTTTATAACCCACTTTCAAATTTCTAAAAAGATTCATATTATTCTCCCGGTTTCGAATTTTTCTCTCTATTCTTAACCTGACAAATTTTATCTTCAATAAGGACAAATGTCTATTTTCTTACAATAATGCAAACAAGGTTATCCGGTTTATAATTTACCATCGTTTATACAATGGCAAATCAAAAGGTAATTTAAAATTATAATTGAACTTGTCAAAAGCATGAGATTATTGTCCCCACAAACAAACAATTAACTTGAGGTGAAAGATGCCCACTGCACTGGTATTGGACGGAAAAACCCTGGCCCGGCAAATTGAACATGAACTGTTTTTACGCGTTCAGGCGTTGAAAAATAAAACCAACGGCAAAACACCCATCCTGGCTACCCTGCTGGTTGGCGATGACCCGGCGTCGGCCACCTATGTAAAAATGAAAGCCAATGCCTGCGAGCGAGTCGGCATGCAGTCGTTACGGGTCTTTTTGCCGCAAAACACCACTACGGCGGAATTATTATGCGAGATAGATCAATTAAATGCCAACCCCGATGTTCACGGCATTTTGTTGCAGCACCCTGTACCCGGGCAGATTGATGAGCGGCTCTGTTTTGATCGCATTGATATCAACAAGGATGTAGACGGCGTGACCGCCCTGGGGTTTGGTCGCCTGTCGTTGGGTGAAAGCGCCTATGGTTCGGCCACACCGACCGGCATTATGCGCCTGTTAAATCATTATCAAATCAATCTTCAGGGTAAACACGCCGTGGTAGTCGGGCGCAGTCCCATTCTGGGTAAACCGCTCGCCATGATGCTGCTTAATGCCAACGCCACCGTCACCATCTGTCACTCCAAAACCCAAAACCTGCCCGGTCTGGTGCACCAGGCTGATCTGGTCGTCGGTGCATTGGGCAAAGCGGAATTTATTAAAGGGGATTGGATCAAAGAAGGCGCCGTGGTGGTGGATGCCGGTTACCATCCCGGCGGGGTCGGCGACATTGAACTTTCCGCCATAACGGATAAATGCCAGGCTTACACACCCGTTCCGGGTGGAGTCGGCCCCATGACCATCAGTATGTTAATCAGCCAGACCGTGGAAGCCGCCGAAAAAAGCCTCGCTGTTTGATTGGGTTTTGTTTTTTTATACTTGTGCCGGGTTTCCGGATAAATTTTTCAAAGATTTTGGCATAGACCCCGGAAATGGCCATGATATTTTTGTCGTCAAGTTTGCCGGTATTTTTATGGACAGCATTTCAGCCAGCCGGATTGAGGTAAAAAGGTTTAATATCCTGGGAGGATTTCCGATGACTAAAAACCAAATCAATATCCTGATTTTTGCAATCGTTACGGCCGGGTGCGGTTTCGTGGGACACGCCGTAAATTTGTTTTACCAACCGCAGGATACCATGCAAAGCCTGGGCGTACTCATCTGGTTGGTTTCACCGCTGGCAGCCAGCATTTTACTGCGAACATTGGGAGGCGATGGCTGGAAAGACACCGGCGTCGGCCTTCACCTCATCTCGAGCTGGCGCTGGTATATGGTTGCCCTGCTGGCAAGCCCTTTTATTTCGCTGATCGCGCTCGGATTATGCCTTTTATCCGGCGGAGCCAGTCTGACCGGGTTTTCCCCGGAAACAGTTAATCCATTTCTGGCGGTATTGGGACTGGGTTTCGCCGGCAGTGCGATTAAAAACATCTTTGAAGAATTTTCCTGGCGCGGATATTTAACGCCTCGTCTGGAAGCCATTAAACCCAACGGGCGCTTTAATGCCCTGATTACCGGTTTAATCTGGGCAAGCTGGCATATCCCTTATTATTTATATTTTCTCGATCCGGTCGATATTAAAAAACAGAGCAGCTTAAGCGTTCCGGCAATGATCATTCTGGCCTTTATCATCCTGCCGCTCCAGGCCTATGTCTACGGCGAACTGCGCCTGTTGAGCCGTTCCACCTGGAGCACCTGGCTGCTGCATAACCTGAGCAATGCCGTCAGCCTGGCACTGACAGGCGGCAGTCTCATTTTGCTCACACGCAACACGGCATCGGTTTTGTTTACGCCCGGCACCGAAGGTATTTTATACACCCTTTTGATGTTTTTGCTGGGTTGGGCGCTGCGCCGTTACAGATTAAAAACGACAGGGGACCATTAACCTCCGCCCGCCGGGTCTACATTTCACCCAATACCAAGCGCAAGATATTCGGCCAATTTAAATCGGCATGCCCGGCGCCAATGCCCAGGCGGCTGATGCGCATGGCCGGTTGTTCAAATTCGGCCAGGGCCGCCAGAATGGCCGCCCCGGTCGGGGTCACCAGTTCCTTGCGGGCCGGCGAGGAAATCACCTTTGCGCCGGATTGACTTAACAGTTCCAGGGTGGCGGGGGCAGGCAAAGGCAGCAGGCCATGCTGAGTCCATACCGAGCCGCTGCCCATCGGCAAAGGCGAGGCAAAAACCTTTTCTATCTTAAAATAATCCAGGGCTACCGCCGCTCCAACAATATCCAGGATCGAATCAACCGCGCCCACTTCGTGAAAAGCCACATCATCGACCGCCATGCCATGAACACGGGCCTCGGCTTCGGCCAGGCGCAAAAAAATGAGCTGGGTTTTTTCTTTAACCGTTTCATCCAACGGGCTGTTATTAATTAACTCTTTAATATCGGCATAATGGCGGTGCGTACCGTGGCTGTAAGTATGTTCATGATTGTGTTCATGATCGTGTTCGTGATTATGTTCTTTTACATCGTGATTATGTTCGTGAGCATGGTTATGTTCATCGGGGTGGTGATGATGATCGTGGCCGTCGTGAACATGTTCATGGTTGTGTTCATGTTCATGGTTATGTTCCTGCACCCCGTCCAGATTAAATTCCAACAGGCTGGCGCGCATGGCGCCCTTCATCACCGGTCGAACCTGCACACCCTTGTATTCGGGCAAATTCAGTTTGCCCAGTTCGGCGTGCAAATGCTGCACTGGCAAACCGGCATCCAACATGGCCGCCAGAAACATATCCCCGCTGATTCCCGAAAAACAGTCACAATATAATACATTCATGCTTTAAGTCCTTCATTTAAACTACCCTGACGATAGCCCTGCAAATCCAGGGTCACATACAAAAATCCCAGCGTTTTAAAATAGCGGGTAATATCTTGCGAAAGTTCCAACAATTTGCCGATCTGTTCAGAGCTCACTTCAATGCGGGCAATATCCTCATGAATGCGTACGCGCATTTCACGGAAACCCCATTCGCGCAGGTAAGCTTCGCCCTTCATCACCCGCTCAAGTCCTTCACGGGTAATATTATGGCCGTAAGGAAAACGCGACGCCAGGCAGGGTGAACTGGGTTGGTCCCAGACCGGCAAATCCAGAGCGTGCGCCAGGGCGCGGATGTCGGCTTTGGTTAATCCGGCATCCTTCAGGGGGCTGAGCGCGCCCTGTTCCGTCACCGCTTTTTGGCCGGGGCGGTAATCCTGCTGGTCGTCCATGTTTTGGCCTTCCAACACATAACTATAACCGTTTTCACGGGCATATTTTTTAACCAGGTGCAGCATGCTGGTTTTACAGAAATAACAGCGGTTGGTCGGGTTGCTGGCAAACTGTGGAATTTTTAAAACTTCACGAAAAACACGCACATACTTAAAACCGGCTTCGCGCGCCCACAAATCGGCTTTTTCCAACTGGGCATCCGCTTCGACTTCGGATTGAATCAAAACGGCGCACATTTTATCATCCATTGCCACATAAGCGGCATAGGCCAGAAATGTACTGTCCACCCCGCCCGAATAGGCCACCGCGGCCGAATCGAGTGAAGATAAATTTTCCTGCAATTTCTGCCATTTAACGATTAAGTCGGCAGGCAGGCCCTTGTTTAACAAAACCTGCTGCGTTTGATCGATCTTTTTCATTTTAAGTTACCTTTCCGCCAGATGATTGATTCGTGAAGCAATCACCCCGGCGCCAAAACCATTATCAATGTTTACGACAGAGACGCCGCTGGCGCAGCTATTTAACATGGCCAGCAAAGCCGCCAGGCCATTAAAACTGGCGCCATAACCCACACTGGTGGGCACGGCAATAATCGGGCAGGATAACAAACCACCCACCACACTGACCAAAGCACCCTCCATGCCGGCCACTACAACCACCACCCGCGCCGCTTTCAGAACCGGCAGATGGCGCATCAGGCGGTGCAAACCGGCTACCCCCACGTCAAAAACACGTTCCACCTGGTTGCCCATCAATTCGGCGGTCAGAGCGGCTTCTTCGGCCACGGGCACATCGGATGTGCCGGCCGTAACCACGGCCACTCCCGGAATTTTCTGACGACCGGACTCTTTATCTACCATTAAAATTCGCGCCCGCGCATGATATTGAATGCCTTCGATGCGGGTGGTAACATAGGCGGCCATTTCGGGGTTAACCCGGGTCGCCATCACCTGATTACTATGCTCCAACAGGCGTGAAAAAATTTCAGCGACCTGTTCGGGTGTTTTACCCTGACCAAAAATCACCTCCGGAAATCCGTTGCGGCGTTTGCGGTCTAGGTCGATTTTTGCAAAATCATCCACATTTTCAACCGAAGCGTTATTAATCCGTTCAGCGGCTTCGCTTAAACTAAGCTCCCCTTTGGAAATGGCCTCAATTAACTTTTGAAGCTGAAGCTCATCCATTAAACACCTCCATCCAACTTAACTTCCACCAGCCGGCTCTTCTTCTGAAACAAGAATTGCCGGGAATAAACAATCATTTTTATTTACGGGTTACACTGCCCAAACTATAACGGTAAATGCGCCGCTCCCAAAAGGGTTTCGCGACCCTCCAGCCCGGAAAACTGTAATTTACAGCGTTTTTTGGAAAGCGGGTGTAATTCGCGCTCAATCACAGGTTCCATCACGGCCAGCATCTCACGTTGAGCGCGCGCCACCCCGCCGCCCAGCATCACCGTTTGCGGGTCATACAATAAAATCATATTGGCTATGGCAATGCCCAGGGCAGAAAAAGCGTCGTTAATGATCTCTCCTGCTGTCGGGTCGCCGGCGTTGGCCGCCTGAATCACCAGGCGTGCATCCAACCGGTCGGCGTCTCCCTGGCAGGCTTGCCATAAGGGGCTGCCGTGGACCGCGTTTTCCAGCGCCTTTCGCCCGGCACGGGCTATTGCCCAACCGGCGGTCAGGCTTTCGAGACAACCGTGTTTGCCGCAAACACACAGCGGGCCGTTGGGCACCACGGTAATATGCCCGATTTCTCCGGCAATAGCCGCGCCGCGGTAAATTTCGCGTTTTAACACCAGGCCGGCGCCAATGCCGGTGCTGATTTGAATATAAACCATATGATCGGGTTCACGATGGGCGTCATACCACCACGAGCCCAGAGCCGCCGCATTGGCGTCGTTATCCATAGCCGCCGGGCAGCCAAAGGTTTCGCTCACCAGTTGCGGCAGGGGCACATTTTCCCAACCGGGCACATGGTTAGACATTAACACCGTCCGGCAGTCGCCCGAAACCGGTCCGCCAAAACTGATGCCCACCCTGGCCGGGGCTGCCAGGGTGCAGTCCTTTAAAACCTGTCTGCCAAGGGTTAACATGGTTTTAATGCTGCCATCCGCGCCCTGTTCAGCCGGAGTGGCCTGGCGTTGTTGCGCCAGAATCTGTCCGTTTTGAATATCCACCACTGCCGCAGCCAATTTTGTGCCGCCGAAATCAAGCGCCAGAACATGTGAATGTGCATCCGTAATCATAAATTTATCATCCGTATTCTCATGCCCTTGATCGCAAATTTTTTACGTCTTTATACATGAACATTCATTTGTGATCATAACGGGTATCTGTTGGTTCTATTTATATTTTCTCCTAAATATACCAACAAAATATCAATTTTTTCAAAGAATTAACCTTAAATCAAGATTTTTTCAGGCTTTCCAGGGCGGCGGTTTGGGCCGCAAGCATCACCTGCTGCAGAGGCAGGTTTAATTCAAGCGCACGGTTAACACAAACGTCATATTCCGGCTGTGCCCCGATGATCTCACCCTCCAGGCTCTTAAATTTCACGGCAATTTCACCATAAATTGTCGGTACATTGCGGATTTCATGGGTTGTCATGGGGTGGTCATCAATATAAAAAACGCGCATACCCAGCGTGGGCGTTTCGCGCAGGATAAAACGGCTGATCGGCCCTTCATCCGCGGCACGCACCACGGCATTTAACTGCATGCCCATGCGGTTCTTTTTCATCACCAGCGGCACCTGGTAAACATCGCGCGCGCCCATCGCCGTAAGGCGCTCGAGCACAAAAGCCATCTGCTGCGGGGTGATGTCATCCAGGTTGGCTTGAATCAGGCTCATTTTTCGTTCGCGCGGCACTCGCGGCGTTTCGCCCAGCATCAGTCGTAAGGCAGTTTGTGCGCCGCTTTCACCCGGCAGCGGCACCACGGCGGTTTTATTCAGGTGCATTTCGGGTTGAACGAACTGCGCCCTGACCGCCAGGAAGGCCGTTATCAGCGGCGAAACAAGCGCGCCCGCCAGCGGTTTTGCCAGCGGAACCCGCCCGGCCTGCAAAACATGCAGCAGGGCATCACTCGCTTCCGGCAAAGCCAGGGGCAGCGCCGAACTGTACAGTTTGTCGACGCCCAATGTTTGCAGCGCATTGATGATGGCAGCCAGTAAAACCAATTGTTCCCCGTCCAGAATGGCTTGTGAAGTCGCACCCGGCAAATTAATATCTGTTAAAGGTAATATTTGTCTTATTTCTGGCCAAATATTATCAAGGGCTGGCATCTGCGCCCGGTCATCTAAAACGGATTGGATGGGGGTGGGGAAGGTTTGACCCCCATCCAATTGAAGAAAATAGTCCAATTCAGCGTTTTGGATTGCCCGGAGCACAGTTTCGCCATATTTTGGAAAAAGCTGCGCCGCCTCTTTTACGCCCTCGGGCGAAGCGCCCAGTTGCAGCAGGCCGGCCAGCAGCGTTTTTTCGGTTAGTTTATAGCGACAATCCAAAAATAAAATACTCATGTTTATTTAATCCGTTCGAAATACGGCACATCGGGGTGCGCATCAAATTGGGCCAGTACCTGGTCGGGTGTGGCCATGCCGGTCACGCCGATTTGTTGAATCACAATCGAGGCAACCAGGTTTCCCAACATGCCGGCTTCCGGCAGAGGCACACCGGCGCAAAGCGCGGCGCCGATTGAGGCATTTACACTGTCTCCGGCGCCGACAATATCAATCGGGCCGCTGACCGGTATGGAAGACAAATAACATCCTTCGGTGTGTGCGTTCTCTACCAGGTAAAGACCTTCACTGCCCAGTGTCACCACCACAGGTTTGCCCGTTCTGGAGTTTAAAACCCGTCCGCAGCGGTCGGCTATTGCACAGGGGCTTTCATCAGGTTTGCGTTCAAGCCCGCTGGCGCGCAGCACCTCACTGACATTGGATTTAAGCATAACCCCTTCAAACAACGAAAGATAATCGCGCGAATCCACACTGATGATTTTTTGCGGATATTTCGCGGCCATATTTTTTAACTCACTCCGCAGGCGGTCGGTTACCACGCCGCAGTTACGTTCGTGCACCTGGTCTACCACCAGCATGCCGTCCGCTTCGGGCAGCAACTGCTGCATCTTTTTAATTAAACCGTCTTCAGCGTCAAGAGATAACTGAGTGCGGTGTTTCACATCCATGCGGTTCAGCTCATGCACTTCACCGTTCGTCTCAGCCATCATCGGCTTCATATAAGTAGGTGTATCATAATTGGAAACTTCCAGCAAACCGCGCAGGTCGACATTGTTTTCAGTTAATTTTTTACGCAGTTCAAAACCGTTGCCGTCATCGCCGGATAGTCCCAACGCCAGCACATTAACACCCAGTGAACGCAGGTTGGAAACCACCGTGCCGGCCGCTCCCGGATACTTACGTGTAGAGACCACTTGAAAAGCCTCAAGCCCGGTTTCAACCGAAATTTCACTGAGGCGTCGTTCAAGCATCAGGTAATAATCAAGAAAATAATCGCCAAACACAATCAGGCGCACACGCTTCAGGTCGCTCAGAATCTGTTCAAGACGTTTACGATTCATGGGCCGCCTCAATGATGCGGTGGTACAGATTGGGCACAGTCACCTTGTGATCGCCGCGCACATAAACACTTTCGCCGCCATCCTGCACGGTGCGTACCAGAATGGTTTTATAAGGCCGGTAATAATAAGCTGCCGAGCCGCGCGGCGCCTCATGGTGAATGTCACCCAGGTCTTGCAGGTCAAACACACCGGTGGCGAAATGGGCAATCTTTTCACCGTGCTGGTGTGCCACGTTGCGCGACATGGAAAGCGCCTTTAAGTACACTTCGGGGCCCATGACTGCCGTACCAATATTTAACAAAACCCCGCCCTCCAGATGGCGAATGGTTTCGGCAAACACCAGAAAATCATTATAAGAACTGGCGCCCAGAGCTGCGCCGTCCACATTGGGATGTTCGTGGATAATATCCTGCCCGATGCTGATATGAATGGTCACCGGCACCTGCAGGCGGTAGGCATTGGCCAACAGCGAAAACTTCTTATGCGGGAAGTCACCTTCATAAATTGTGCGTCCCAAAGCTTCGCCCAGGCCAATGCCTTCGCGTGCCGCCAAACCCATAATGTCATTAATTCTACCGGTATCTTTCCACAAACCGAATTGTCCTTCCGAGATATAACGCGCTACGCTCTCGGTAGTTTCTCCAATCAACGCCAGCTCAAAATCATGAATAGCCCCGGCGCCGTTCAGGCTGATGTGGTTTAAATAACCGCGTTCCATTAAATCCACCAGCAGGGGTGTATTGCCACGGCGCAGCACATGCGCGCCCAGCATCATCACCACCGGCGCGCCAATTTTATGCGCTGCGACAATTTTTTCCGCCAAAAATTCAATGGCCGGTTCTTCAATGCGCTCATAGGGTGAATCGGGGTAAACCATCACGCTGAGATCAAGGTCATTATCCCGCTCTGAGAGCGGCTTTAACAATAATTTTGAACGATCAAATTGCGGATAAGGCATTTATTCCTCCCCAAGCAGATAATTTTCCAAAACTTTTGCACAGCGGAAATCGGGAATGATCAAATCGGCGCCGGCAGCGATCAACCGCGAGCGTTTCCATTCGTCAATTCCACAGCGTTCACTCTCGTTGGTCGCCAGGCCAATCGCCAGGCCGCCCACCGATTTTGAATCCTCAATTTCCACATATCCATCACCGTAAGCTGAAAATTCTTCACCGTGTAAATGATGTTCCTGAATGATCTGATCGATGACCATCTTTTTGGAAAAGTTTTTATAATCGTCCTTGGCGCCATAGATGCCGTCGAAATAAGGCGGCAGACCCAGCAGTTCACTTTCTTCAAAGACATATTTTTCATCGGTGCCCGAAGCCAGGTAACAGCGTATACCCCTGGCTTTTAAGATATTTAACCATTCAAAAGCGCCGGGCACGGCCATATCTTCGGCCTTAGCTGCACCGTTTTTCAGAGAAGCAATTCGTTCAAGAATATGGGTATTTAAGCGCTCATTGTACATACTCTTGTAATACAACGGTTCACGCGCTTCACCACCGCGTTTTGTAATTTCTTCGCATAATTGAATCATCTGGTAAACGGTCTGTTTGCCGGTCAGCCGGGTGACAAACTCTTTAACCACCTGCTCAACCAGGGCATGGCTTTCGTGATTGGGGGTTTGCTCAAGGATTTCCACCATCATGGGAATCATGATGCTTTGCCAGCCCTCACGAATTAATGAAATGGTGCCATCAAAATCAAAAAGTGCATATCGAATACGGCCGCGCTTGAGAGCAGGGTTGATCACTTCGATTTGCGCTTGAAGAAGAACATCGGCGGATAAGTCCATAAAAGAAGAATCTCTTTCTAAAAATAAAGTCCGGTTAGTTTAACCTATTCCTATTATACTCAATACTTATTAAAATTGAATAACTTAAATGTCACAAATCCAGCAACAATACTTACTAAAATTGAATAACTTTAGTCCTTGTTTCGAGTCTTTATTTGTGATAGACTGAAATCATCGAAAACTTGAACGGAGCAGAACGCTTGGGTTCAAGGCTATTATCGGTTTTGCCCGCCCGGGCCTCTGCCAGATTCAAGAAAAACCAAATAATTCAAGGAGGAAGAAGAAAGATGGTTAAAAAGTTTAGTTTCAGTTTCCTTGCATTGGTTGTTGTTGCCTCGATGCTCCTGGTAGCATGCCAACCTGCACCCACCGCCGCCCCCGCTGCTCCGGCTGCCCCCGCTGCAACGGAACCCCCCGCCGCTCCCGCTGCGACCGAAGCTCCGGCCGCGACCGAAGCCCCCGCTGCAACCGAGGCCCCTGCCGGCCCCAGTGGCAAGCTGGAAATCTTCTCGTGGTGGACCGCCGGTGGTGAAGCCGAAGGTCTGAACGCCATGTTCGACGTCTACAAAAAAGCTTATCCCGCCGTTGAAATCGTCAACGCAACCGTTGCCGGTGGCGCTGGCACCAACGCCAAAGCCGTTCTGGCGACCCGTCTGCAGGGTGGCAATCCCCCCGATTCCTTCCAGGTGCATGCCGGTCTCGAAGTTGAAAAATACAGCCCGGCCGATTACCTGCAGCCCGTTGACGACATGCTCGATCCCGCCGTCTACCCCGCCGACCTGCTCTCCATGCTGAAATACGAAGATCACTACTGGAGCATCCCGGTCAACATCCACCGCTCCAACGTGCTGTGGTTCAACAAAACCGTCTTCACCGATGCCGGCCTCGAAGCCCCCAAGACCATGGATGAATTCTTCGCCGCCTGCGATGCCCTCAAAGCCAAAGGTATCATTCCTGTAGCTATGGGTACCAAAGATGGTTGGGAAGCTGCCCACGTATTCGAAGGTTTCTTAGCCTCCGAACTCGGCGCCGATGATTACATTGGCCTGTGGAAAGGCACCACCGCCTGGGACGACGCTCGCGTCACCAAAGCCCTGGAAAACTTCAAGAAGATGATGACCTACGTCAACACCGACCATGCCGCCATGACCTGGGACCAGGCCGGCGAATATTTCATCACCGATAAAGCCGGTATGATGATCATGGGCGACTGGACTGCCGGATGGTTCGCCAGCAAATCCTTCTCCAACTACGGTTGGGCCGCCACCCCCGGCAGCAATGGTATCTTCATTGGCCTGTCCGACTCCTTCGCTCTGCCCAAAGGCACCCCGAACGAAGAAGCTGCCAAAGCCTGGTTAACCGTTGCCGGTTCCAAAGAAGGTCAAGAAGCCTTCAACCCCAAGAAGGGTTCCATCT
>JAJTBH010000050.1 GCA_021287005.1 Anaerolineae bacterium | reverse complement strand
GTTGGGCGTACGCACACGTTCGTAACCGTGGCGATATTCGGTCTCTTTGGCCAGCCTTTCGATTTCTTCAATCATAATGCCGCCGCGTGGCAGCCAGAGCGGCAGACCGGGGCCGACTTCTTCATCAAAAGTGAAGATTTCCAGTTCTTTGCCCAGTTTACGATGATCGCGTTTTTTGGCTTCTTCCAGCCGGTCAAGATGGGTTTGCAGTTCTTCGGCGGTCATCCAGGCGGTGCCGTAGATGCGCTGCAGCATGGGGCGTTTTTCATCGCCGCGCCAGTAAGCGCCGGAAACGTTCATTAATTTGATCGCCTTCGGGTTGATCTGATTGGTGCTTTCAACATGCGGGCCGCGGCAAAGATCGGTGAAATTGTGGTGGGTAAAGGTTGAAATTTCCGGCTTTTCGTCCAGCGGGTTGCCGTGTTCATCCACACCACCCTGTTCGAGCCCGTCAATTAATTCAAGCTTAAAAGGCTGGTCTTTAAAAACCTGGCGGGCTTCATCGGCGCTGAGGGAGCGGCGTTGAAAGGGATAATTACCCTTGATGATCTCAACCATACGTTTTTCGATCTCTTGCAGGTCTTCGGGTGTCAGGGTGCGCGGTAATTCGAAATCGTAATAAAAACCATCTTCAATAGCCGGTCCGATGGCGAAACGGGCGGTGGGGAATAACGATAAGACAGCATCAGCCATAACGTGGGCGGAAGAATGCCGGATGCGGTAAAGCAAGGTATCTTCGTAACGTTCCTTAATTTGTGCCATATATGCCTCCTGTAATTTTTTCCTTTTAAACAAAAAATCTCCTGCCCTCATGGGGCGAGAGATTAACTCACACGGTTCCACCCAATTTGTTTTGCCTTTGCGCAAAACATCTTTTAAGCCGATAACGGGGCTACCCGTTCCCTTTACTTAATTTCAAGGTTACGCTCTCAGGGGGTTTTTGTAGGAAGGTTTCGGAAGAGACCTTTCAGCCGAGGGGTCTCATTCTCTGGGCCGCTGACTTCCAACTAATCATCCTGGTCACAGCGTTTGTTTTATAAAATTTTGGTGGGCGGTATAGGACTCGAACCTACGACCTTTGCGATGTCAACGCAACGCTCTAACCAGCTGAGCTAACCGCCCGAAGTGATGCTATTATATACCAGCCCCTAAAATACCGCAAGAGAAAAAAGCTGATTAAATAGTAAAATTAAGCGTTTTGAGAAGTTTTGAAGGTCAATTGAGCTTAGCCGATGTTTTCAACACGCACATCCGCCACCTGACCGCCGGTCATTTTGACCAGTTCTTCAGGACTCAGTTTAAACACGGCATAAGGGGTGCCGGCCGCCGCCCAGATTTCTTTGAGTTTTAATAGATCCTGATCGATATAAACAATAGTGGGCTGCACATGTCCCAACGGCGGCACGCCGCCAATGGCGAAACCGGTTTGTTCGCGTACAAAATCGGCATCGGCTTTTTTGAGGGGCTCACCCAACAGGGCGCGTACCTTTTTTTCATCCACGCGGTTGCTGCCGCTGGTTACCACCAAAACGGCTTTGCCACTCTGGCTGGCTTTAAAGATGATCGATTTAGCAATTTGCTGCACATCGCAGCCGACGGCCTGGGCGGCTTCGGCGGCGCTGCGAGTTGAATCGGGCATTTCAAGTACGCGGTTGGCGTATCCCAGGGCGATAAGTTTGTCTTGCACCGCCTGAGCGCTGGCGCTGAGGGGTTTGGTGTTTTGATTTTCCATTTTGTGAAAAAATAATGCAGACTTACTGGTCTTAATCTGAATCAAATCCAGAAAAATGATCAAAAAGGCTGACAGCAAAAAATTTTATGTTATAATTGCTGCGCTCAAGCAAAACAAGAGCAATCATTAAATGGAGAGGTAGCGTAGTTGGCCTAACGCGCTCGCCTGGAAAGCGGGTTTACCGCAAGGTAACGTGGGTTCGAATCCCACCCTCTCCGCCAGATGGTCAGACATCAACCACAAAAAATCCACTCGAACGGGTGGATTTTCTTGTATCAGACGGGGGAAAAATGCGGATTAAACGGGTTACAGCAAACGATGATTTACGCGCCATAACACAAATTTATATCTCGGCCTGGAAAGAAGCTTACCGCGGAATCATTCCACAGGATTACCTGGACACACTTTCCGAAAAACACTGGTCGCCCATTTTTAAAGCCAGCGGGTTGGATACCCTGGTTATAATGGAAGGAAAACGATATGTCGGTGTTTCGTCTTTTGGCAAATCCAGAGATGAATTTTGTTCCGGTTGGGGTGAAGTGGTGACATTGTATATATTACCCGACTCCTGGGGCAGGGGATATGGTTTTGCCCTGTTTAATCAAGTGATTCAAACTTTGCGAAAACAGGGCTTTGAAAATATTTTTTTATGGGTATTAGCCGAAAACAGCCGTTCACGTGGTTTTTATGAACGTTGCGGTTTAATTAACAGCCTGGAAAATAAAACCTTTGAGTTGGCCGGTAAAACCCTGCTTGAATATCGATATATCCTGCCGAAGCAAGCCGGATAAATAGATTAAAAAGAGCTTTTCCGTCATGTTATTATAGATAGACAAAAAACCACCGGATGATGATTAAAGTTTACGTAATTCGGATGGAAATGGAGAAAAACATGATGGATAACAATTCCAACAGCATGTATGATACTTTCAGCACGGATTATGACCGTTTTGTTAACTGGCCGGGCCGCCTGGCTCTGGAAATGCCCTTTATTGAGGCGCAGTTGACCCGGCTGGAAACCACCGGCCCGCTGCGGCTGCTGGATGCCGCCTGTGGCACCGGGCAGCATGCCATCGCTCTGGCGCAACGCGGATATGCCGTGTGCGGTGCGGATTTAAGCGCTGGCATGATCGAGCGGGCACGGTTAAACGCGGCACAGGCGGATGTAAAAATCAATTTTAAACAGGCCGGTTTTGGTAACCTGGCGCCTGTGTTTGAGGCGGACCTGAACGCTGGCGGATTTGATGCGTTATTATGCCTGGGCAATTCCCTGCCGCACCTGACGGATGGCCCGGCGCTGGCCGGGGCTTTGGCCGATTTTGCCAAAATTCTACGGCCGGGCGGGCTTTTCATTCTACAAAATCGCAATTTTGATGCCGTTGTAGCCGGTTTAAAACGCTGGATGGAACCGCAGTCGCAGCATGAAGCCGGGGTCGACCGGGTATTTTTACGTTTTTACGATTTTCTCAGCGACGGGTTAATTCAATTTAACCTCATCACGCTGCAACGCAGCGTACCATCTGAAAACTGGACTCAAACGATCAGCGCCAGCCTTTTATATCCGCAGCGCCGCAGCGAACTGGAAGCGGCTTTGTTGCAGGCCGGTTTTAAAGAAATCAAGGTGTATGGTGCATTAAACGACAGTCCTTTTGATGCCGTTACCAGCGGCAACCTGGTGATCACGGCGCGGCGTTCCTGAAGTGTTGTTTAGCGGGTATAATTTCAAACATGACCCCAAATAATATTTTTGACGTTACCCTGTTGCAGTCCGTTTATGGCGGCGACTGCCTGGCGCGCCTGGCTGATGGCCGCGCCTTGTTTGTGCCTTACGGCCTGCCCGGAGAAGTGGTGCGCGTGCAGGTGGTGGAGGAAAAACGTTCCTTTGTGCGTGCGCGTCTGCTGGAAGTTTTAACACCGGCGGCGGAGCGCATCACGCCCCGCTGCCCGCATTTTGGCGTGTGCGGCGGTTGTTATTACCAGCATATGCCCTATGAATTACAACTGCGCACCAAAGAAGCGGTGGTGCGCGAACAATTTGTGCGCATAGGAGAATTATCTGAACCACCCATAAAAACCATTGTCCCATCACCTTTACCCTGGGCTTACCGCAACACGCTGCAGTTTCATCTTTCCGAGGATGGGCGACTGGGGTTTCAGGCGGCGCTTTCACACCAGGCGGTGCCGGTGGAAGTGTGTTATTTGCCAGCGACCGGTCTGGAGGAAATCTGGAAGCGTTTTGAGTTTGAAGCGCTGCCGGGACTGGAACGGATTGAGTTCAGGCAGGGGGATGACGAGGATATTCTGGTCGTGCTGGAAGGCGAAGCCGCCAATCTGCCGGAAGTGGATGTGGAAATGCCAATTTCGCTGGTGCACCACAGCCCGGCAGGTGATATTTTGCTGGCGGGCAACGATGCCCTTCCAATCACGGTGCTGGGTAAAACCTTTGTGGTTTCGGCCGCTTCATTTTTTCAGGTAAATGTGCCCCAGGCTGAAAAAATGGTGCAATATGTTCTGGAGCAATTAAATCCCGCTCTCGATCAGACCATTCTGGATGTGTACTGCGGGGTGGGGTTATTTAGCGCCTTCATCGCCGGGCGGGTTAAGCAATGTATTGGCATTGAGCTCTCACCCTCGGCCTGCCGCGATTTTGCGGTTAATCTGGAAAACTTTGATAACGTTTCCCTTTATGAAGGGGCTGCGGAAGAAGTGCTGCCGGCTTTGCAGGTTAAAGCCGATGCCGTGGTGCTCGACCCACCGCGCGCCGGGTTGGATGTAAAAGCGCTGGACGCCATTGCTGCCGTGCGACCCGGACGAGTCATTTATGTTTCGTGTGATCCATCCACACTGGCGCGGGATGTTAAACGGCTGACGAAAAACGGATACCGCCTGGAATCGGTGCAGCCTTTCGACCTCTTCCCGCAAACCTATCATGTGGAATGTGTGGCGGTTATGATAGATGAAAGGAAACCTTAATTACGATGAAAGCAAGCCGAATGATGCCGCAAGAGGAAGCTTATAAAATTTTAAGGGAAGGCCAATATGGCGTGCTTTCCATGTCTGCCAAGGATGGAACCCCCTACGGCGTTCCGCTTAACTATTTTTATGTCGCGGAAGAAAATGCCATTTATTTTCACTGCGCAATTAAAGGGCGTAAGCTGGAATACCTGAAAGAAAACAATCGCGTTTCCTTCGTGGTTGTCGGCCATGAACAGCTTATCCCGGAACGTTTTGTGACACATTATGACAGCGTTATTTTAACCGGACGATCCTCCCTTGTTGCCGGCGTTGAAGAAAAAACAAAACGTCTGCTTCAACTTTGCCAGAGCCTGGCGCCGGAAGCCGTTGAAAGACGGGATGAAGTTATTAAAAAGATGCTGCCGGCAGTTGAAATTGTAAAAATCGATATATTGGAAATCAGCGGTAAAAGAAACAGGGACGATTAAAAAGGGGCGGTTAAACCCTTTGTTTTAAATTGAGAGAATATATAAATAGACCAGAAAAGGTCTTAAACAAAAACAGGGAAGTCGCCAATTGGCGACTTCCCTGTTTACGGTTTGCATTTATGAGGAAAATAAACTGGTCGGTTTTGGCCGCATTGTCGGCGATGGGGGCATTACTTATGTGGTCAGTGATATTATGGTTGATGAAGCCTATCGCAGACAGGGTTTTGCCAGCTTAATTATGCAGGCCATCGATTTATATTTTGAGGAAAATACGTTTGATGACAGTTATATCTGTTTAATTGCCAATTCTCCCGCCGACCTTTTGTATCAAAAATATCATTTTGAATATTTGCCGCAAAATAAAAGCGGTATGCTGCGTAAACAGAAACCTTCATAAACAAGCGGATTTTTAAACAAAAACAGGGAAGTGCCTAATTGGGCACTTCCCTGTTTTATATTTAAAACAAATTAGCTGATTTTGATAAATTTGGATGCGGGCGCGCCGCAGACGGGGCATTTATCGGGGGCGCTGCGCGGGTGGGTGTGGCCGCAGATCGGGCAGATATAATAATCATAACCGTCGCCGTCTTTGCCGAGGTTTTCCAGAGCTTCGGTATAAAGCGCTTCGTGTTCCACTTCCACATCCATGGCGTATTTAAAGGAACGTAAAGCTTTGCTGTGACCTTCGGCTTCGGCGTCTTTGATAAATTCGGGGTACATGCTGACGTGTTCGTAATTTTCACCGGCGATGGCCTCTTTAAGGTTGGCGGCGGTGTCGCCGATGCCATCCATAGCGCGTAAATGGTTGTGAGCGTGAATGGTTTCCGCTTCGGCGGCGGCGCGGAAAAGCCTGGCTACCTGGTGCAGGCCTTCTTCATCGGCTTTTTTGGCAAAAGCCAGATATTTGCGGTTGGCCTGGGATTCGCCTGAAAATGCTGCTTTGAGATCTTCGATTGTTTTACTCATAATGTATTCCTCTTTGATGTGTATAAATATTTTTAATCGTCCCCAAACGGGAGCGTTTCAAACATAAATAAAACCATATCCAATTCTGAAGATATGGTGCATACGGTATGCATGCCGTTGATAAAAAAATGAAGAACTAAAAAAATTTTCCCTGCATTTTATATTTTAATGGTAATGATGTTATTTGAATAGGATTGTTACCTAAAATGGTCGAAAAAGTAAGTTTTAGTTAACTTGAAGGAATTATTTTAAGCCGTTAATTGAATAGAGATGCGTGGCATCAAAAGGAGAAAATTATATCGGGTGGTCCCATGATTAAGGGAATAACCGGCGGGTTTTAACTTCGGCTACCGCATCCGGGCGGTAACGGTAAAGCCGCGCCGGGCGGCCTTCACCCAGGCGCTGGTGGGGTGTGGGTTCGATGATGTCGGCTTTAAGAATGCGTTTTCTGAAATTACGTTTGTCCAGTTTTTCGCCGAGAATCTTTTCGTAGGTGCTTTGCAATTCGCTCAAACTGAAATTGTCGGGCAGCAGTTCGAAACCGACTGCCGAATATTCCAGTTTATAACGCAGGCGGCGCAGGGCATAAGCTAAAATATCGCCGGTGTCTAAGAGCAGGTCGGGTAATTTTTCAACCGCATGCCAGCAGGCATGATCGGGAGATTTAAATATGGCTTTATCGAGCGGAATCAGGGCGAAATAAACCACCGATACCAGGCGTTTTTCGTGGCAGCGTTTGACATCTCCGTAAGTGTAAAGTTGTTCCAGGTATGATTCTTGCAATCCACTATAATGTGTCAGGCAATGACTGGCGCTTTCGTCCAGTGATTGGTCCAGACCCACAGCCTGGCCCGGCAACTCCCAGATGGGATGTTGGGGGTCAGCCAGGGGGCGCAAAAGCACCTGAAGGCCGCGCGTATCGAGGCTGAAAATTACCACGCGCACTTCGAGATGCGTGCTTAAAATGGCGTTGGTTTCGGGTGTGGATAATGACTGCATTTTCGTTTAAATTATATCGTGTTTGGCAATAATTACCAGATTGCCGGACGTGGGAGGATTATATGAAGAAAAAATGGATTTATATACTGGCGGTGATGCTGCTGGTGCTGACCACGCTTTCCTGTGGCCTGCCGGTGACCATTCGCGCCAAAATGCCGGAGACGGCCACACCCAATGTGAACCTGACGGCGGTTAAAATGCTTGAAACTTTGTTAACCCCAGCGCCTCCCACTGCTACGGCCACTGAAACACCCACCGCGACACCCTTGCCAACGGCTACCCCGACGCCCGAACCGACATTAACCTTTACGCCAAGTGTGACCAACACGGCCACACAAACGGCCAGCCCGGTTTATATTTACGTGCAGCCCACGGCGGCCGCGGCGCGTTATGCCGGCCTGTTTTATGCTTATCATTTCTGGTCGCCTCCGACGATTGACGGCGCATGGGATGAATGGGGCGGCACAACCTATAACGCCAACTATGTCACTTATGGCGCCAGCCAGTGGACGGGTGAAGCGGATTTAAGCTCCTCCTTTAAGCTGGGTTGGGATAATAACTACCTGTATATCGCCGCCAAAGTGCGCGACGACCAGTACGCCCAACACGCCGGCGGGCAGGACCTGTACCTGGGTGACAGCCTGGAAATTTTACTGGACGCCGATCTGTTTAACGATTTTTACACCCAGGCTTTAAATTATGACGATTACCAGATGGGCATCTCGGCCGGTAATGGCGACATTAACGGCAGCAAAGAGGCGGTGGTGTGGTTCCCCAAGAGCGGCAACGGCACGCGCAGCGGCGTGCGGATTGCCAGCATGGGCTTTGACGGCGGTTACCGCGTGGAGGCAGCCATTCCGTGGAGCGACCTGGGGGCTTATGCCTTTGCCGGGCAGCAGTTCGGTTTTGTATTTTCGGTGTCGGATAACGATGATACCTCGCAAAACTTGCAGCAGAGTATGGTGTCGAGCGTGTCGGGACGTAAGCTGACCAACCCGACCACCTGGGGCGAGTTGATCCTTTCCAATTAAAAATTTCGGGGCGGGTTGATACCCGCCCCGAATTAATTTAATAAAATCCTTGTCAGCATAAAACGAATACTGGTATAATCAGGCGCACGCCACCGTAGCTCAGTTGGTAGAGCAGGCGTTTCGTAAACGTCAGGTCGCGGGTTCGATCCCCACCGGTGGCTCTATAAAAAATCCGAACCAATTTTGGTTCGGAGTTTTGGTTTAAGGATTTATTGGTATGGGGGTAGATGTAGGTTGGGTATAGCGGTAGACCAATAATTCTGTTTATAAATTTCCATAAGCGAAACCCAACATTCCGGCATGGGTTGGGTTTCGGGGCTTTGGAGCGGGAATTAAAAAGATGGCATTCCAGCTCCCTTAACCCAACTACCGTAATTTCAACTGTCTGAAAACCCATACTCCGGCGGCAAAATAGAGCACACAAAGGGCGCTCATCAACCCCAGGCGTTGGGCGATGTCGGAAAATGGGGCGTTGGCGACAAAAATCTGGCGTAAAATGAGCATGGCATGGCTGGCGGGTAAAAAGTCGAAGAGGTTGATACGGTGCCCCAGCAGGTCAAAAAGCGGCAGGGCGGGCATGTTAAAAAAAGCGCCGGACATAAAAACTTGCAACATGGCAAAAACCGAGGTGACGTTGTAGGCGTCAAAATCGTTTCTGGTAAAACAGGCGCAGGCCAGGCCCATGCCGATTGAGGAAAACGTCAGGATCAGGCAGGTTAAGATGGAAAGCAGCCAACTGCCGTTGTTGTGGATGCCCAGCAAATACATACAGCCTAAAAGTAAAACTGAAAGTAGTATACCGCCGGCGCTTTGAGCCAGCGTAAAACCGGCCAAAATCTGCCCGGCGCTGAGCGGCGCCAGGCGCAGGCGTTGCAAGGTGCCCCGGCGCGCTTCTCGCCCCAGGTAAATGGCGGCCTGCGGGCCGAGCATGAGGATCATAAAAATCAACATACCGGGCGCCAGCGGATCGAATTGGGTCTTCATCAGTCCGGGATAAAGCGAACGAGTTTGAAATAAAACGATTTCCGGCAATCCTTTATTTTTATCGAGCATACCGGTCAGGCGGCTTTCCAACAGGGAAGAGGCGTTGATAAAGGGCATGTAAGCGCCGTCGCCGAAAATGTTAAGGGTTAAATGGCCTTGATTATCCTGTGAAAAATTTAAACTGGCATGGGCGGTGTGTTTTTGAACCTCATCGAGCGCGGCCGCCGCGCTTGCAGCCTGTTCGAGTTTAAAAACGGGACGGCCGTCGGGGTAAGTCATCGCAGCCAGTTCTTTCAGAATAAGCGCGGCCGCCGGTGCTTTATTTTCAAGTGCAATGGTGTAGGTGGGCAGCAGCGGGGCGGAATAGGAAGCCCAGGAGATGATTAACATACCCAACGGCAGCAGGAGTTGCAAGAGGGGAATGAGCGGTTCGTGCCACATCTCGAGCAGGTTTTTGCGGGCGATCAGCAGGGTTTTCATGGGCGCAGACTCCGGCCGGTGAGCTGGATAAAAACGTCTTCAAGCGTGTTGGCGCGCAGGCGGATATCGGCGTTTTTTAATCCGCAGTTTTCCAGACAGGTTAAAATTTCGGGCAGGTGCGCCAGCCCGTTGAGAGCGCGCAATGCCAGAACACCGCTTTCGGCGTTCCAACTGCACTGCTGCACCAGATTTTCCAACGCCTGTTGGACAAGCCCGGCGGCGTTAAACGGCGGGTCCAGCAGGGTTAACTCAATTACGTCTCCCTGGCCGAGGCGCTGTTTAAGCGCCTGCGGGGTGTCGAGCACCAGCAACTGCCCATGATCAATGATCGCCAGACGATCCACCAGGCGGTCTGCTTCATCCATATCATGCGTGGTTAAGATGACGGTTTTACGGCGGGCCAGGCTGCGGATAAAATCGCGTACACGGATGCGGCTCTGCGGGTCGAGCCCGGCTTCAGGTTCATCAAGCACGACAATTTCGGGCTCGTGCACCAGTGCCAGGGCCAGGTTAAGGCGGCGCTGCATGCCGCCCGAAAGGGCATGGGCCAGGCTGCGGCTTTTTTCACTTAAGCCGAGTTCGTCCAACAGGCGCAAGGCGCGGCGGTGTGCCTCGGCGGCGGGAACGTCATAAAGTTCACCGATTAATTCAAGCTGCTCCAGGCAGGTCAGCCGCTCCCAGAGGGTGATATTTTGCGGACACATGCCGATTTTTTTGAGGTTATGGCGGTCGCCGTTAATCAGGCTTTTACCCTGGAAAAATACCTGCCCCGAATCGGGTTTAAGCAGCCCGCAGATCATGTTAATAGATGTGGTTTTGCCCGCGCCGTTGGGACCGAGAAAACCAAAAAGTTCACCGGGGATGATCTCAAAAGAGAGATCTGTCACTGCATGAAATTTCCCATAGGTTTTATTCAGGTTTTTGACCTGCAAAATCGACTCGTTCATAATACGGCACCTTAACTTTCCAGGCGATATTTTTGGAAGAAAAAAATACCCACCGAATAAATCAGGATTGAAAGCAGCAGCAGGGAGACCAGAGGGTAAATTAATTGTGAAGCCGAATCGCCATAGACCAAAATGCGGGTCAGGGCATTCACCGCGTGTGTGGCGGGCAGAAAATCAAACAGGTTGATTTGAAAGCCCCACAGGCTGCCCAGAGGCACGGCAGGCACGGGAAAAGCAGCCCCGGACAAAAAGGCCATCGGCAGCAGCGCGGCCGTGCTGAGCGTGGTGGCGCCCATGGTCGTTTCGGTAAAAGCCGAGAGCAACAGCCCCAGACCGGTGGCAGTCAGACCGCTCAGAAAACAGACATAAACACACAATACCAAAGACCCGATCGGGCGAAAACCCAGCAGCAGGGCGGCGCCCAGGGCAACTAAAACCTGCAAGAGGCAAACCAGGCTTTGCATCAGTGTGATACCGACAAAAAGATCACCGCTGCGCGCCGCGCTGATTTGCACGCGGCGCAGCATGCCTGAGGCGCTTTCGCGCACCACCCACAGGGATGTGCTGGCTATGTTAAACAGGATGCCGAAAATTAGAAGCCCCGGAATGGCAATTTGAAAGTCGTTGAGCGTGCCGGTATGTTCCACAAACCGGATATTTATTGAAGGCGGTTTGTGCCAGCCGATTTGTTGTTTGACGTAGGTATCAACGATGCCCACCACGAAGCTGCGGGCAAAGTTGAACAAATCGGCGGATGGGTCGCCTGCCAGTTCAAAAGCGGCCGTCCCACCCGTGCCGCGCTGTTGCAGTTTTAACGAAAAATCGGCCGGAATGATCAACAACAAAACCGCACTGTTTTCCTTGACCATTGTTTCGCCCTGTTGCAGGTCGCGCACGGGCTCTACCGACAGGGCGGGAGAGCCGTCAAATGTGGCGTTTTTAAGCGCTTCAATCAAGGCTGCCCCGTGGGGTCCTGAGTCGCGGTTTAACACTGAAACGGATAATAACTGTGCCATGGTGTTTTGACCCCCGCCGAACGCCAGGTAATAAATCCCGATGAAAGCCGCCGGTAGAAATAAAATGATCAACAAAATGGCAGGTTCGCGTATGAATTCATGCAAGTATTTTTTGAAGAAATAATAACTTTTCATATCAGCCGTCCGATTTTTGGCGGGCAGGCCCCAGACCGTCGCAAATTAAACTGGCGGCCGAATCCAGAACACGTTCAAAGGGCATGTTTTCGTCGCTGACCTGAAAATAATGGTTCAGATATGGGTAAATTTGTGCGTCGCCGAGCACGATTAACAAACCGTTTACCACGCGCGCGGCGGCTTGCAGATCGATATCGGGCCGAATTTCACCGCGTTGTTGGGCGGCTTGCAGCATGGTTTCCACAGTATGCCGCATTTCGTTTGCCACCGGAATCACCAGGTGGTCACGCAATTCGGGGTCGCCTTGATAGGCTGCCCGCCCTGAAAAACGAATGATACTGAGCTGCCCCCGACTCATTTTGATTCCTTCAAGCAGGTACGCTTTAATCCCATCACGCAGCGGCATATGGTTGAGATAGGGCTGTGAAAGTTTAAAAAGGGCGTTGATGGCGCGGGCGGTAAAACTCATGGCAAAATCCAATAATTTTTCGCGACTGGTGAAATACTGGTAAATGGAGCCAATCGAAGCACTGGCGCGGGCGGCTATGTCGCGGATGTTGATGTTGTTTGAACCTTTGGCGCTGATTTCATCCAGAACCGCCTTTATTACTTCCTGCTGGCGGTCGGGGTCCAGGCGGCGAAAGGTGCGGGTTACCAGTCCCTGACGTTCCAGTTCCAAAATATCACCGGCCAAATCGTTATATTCTTGAGCGTCCATGATGTTTGTTCCTTATGATTTTATTATATGAACAAAATGTTCATATGTAAAGATCAAAAAGTTCACAATCGTCGAAGCCAGGATTCTTTGAAGATGTGGGACAGGTTCAGTTATTGATAATTCTTAAAACAGGTATAATCGGTTGTAAAGGCGGGGTCTAATCTTCAATATCAACAATAAGGTTTGAGGTATATTTATCCCTCCAATAAACGTAGAAACTGTTTATCCAAAATTTGAAAGATTTTTGAGAGGATCAACAATGGAGACCATCCGAACTTCATTCGGCTGTTTACGCCCCTGGGCGGTCACCGACGCGCAGGCCATCGTTAAATACGGCAATAATCGCAAAGTCTGGGCAAACCTGAGAGATGGTTTTCCGTCTCCTTATACACCGCAAGCGGCGCAGGCTTTTCTGGCAAAGATGGAACAACAGTCCCCGCGTACATTTCTGGCAATTGTTACGCCCGATGAGGCGGTGGGTGGGATAGGCATCTCCATAAATCAGGATGTACATCGTTTTACGGCTGAATTGGGATACTGGCTGGGTGAGCCGTTTTGGGGGCGGGGCTGGATGAGCGAGGCCGTGAAGTTGTTTTGTGAGGCGGCTTTTGTTGAATTTGGCTTAAACCGCATTTATGCCGAACCTTACGCCGTTAACAAGGGCTCGACGCGGGTCCTGGAAAAGGCCGGTTTTGAACTGGAAGGTCTGATGCGCGCCAATGTGTTTAAAGATGGGCGGGTGTTGGATCAATTTATGTATGCGCTTGTGAAAAACCGGGATTAAAAATAAAAAACGGATGGCTGAGCAGCCATCCGTTTTTGTGTTTTATATTGTTTCGCTTTTATCGGCAGCGGTAATTTCCATATTGAGGTATTGTTTATACAGGACGCGCACATTCCGTTTGTGCAGTTCATCGGCCAGGCCGGCCAAAAAGATGCGGCTTTTACCGCAGCTTTCAATGGTGATGTCGGGCAGATATTCGAGCGGATTTTTCTTTTTCATAATGGCGCGCACACCCTTTTTAATGGTGTTAAGATAATTAATGTTCTCGCGTGCCATGTCTTCAATTTCACCGCGTAAGATGATATCGCCGTGACCCTGCACGATATTTTCAAGGCCCATTTTACTGATCGAGCGGATGGTTTCGGTCAATTCTTCGATGTCACCATCCACATAATAAGGCAGGGGCATAAAGGCATCGCCGGCGAAGAGGATGCGGTCTTCTTCAACCAGCACGGAAATTCCGTCGCGGCTGTGGCCGGGTGTGGGGAAAAGCACCAGGTTTTTTTTGCCGACTCGCAAAGAAAGGTCGCCGTTATCAAAGGTGAGGTGCGGTAAAACCAGTTTTACCTGTTTAAAAGAGGGATTTTGTTTTTTGGCAGCTTCAAGGGCGTGCACACCCTGGGTCATCATAATTTCACGACAGGCCGAGTGGGCAATAATGGTCGCGCCGGGGAAAAAACAATTACCCCAGGTGTGATCGGCATGACTATGGGTGTTAATAATATAACGAACGGGTACGGCTAATTCTTCTTCGATAAATGAACGCATCCCCATTGTCTCTTCGGGGGTGGCCAGAGTATCTATTACGGCGGCCCATTGTGGGCCAACGATTGCTCCGGCGGTAACCTGCGCATACACTTCACTTTGGAACCAGTAGACATTTTCAGAAACGCGTTCACGCTGCATGCAGAAAAAACCTCTTTTCAGTTTGTTATTTTACAAGTATGAAGGATAGCATAAATGGACTGAAAAGTCAAAAAATTGAATTATTTCTATAAATAATTAATGATACCCGAAAAACCCGTTTTAAACTGTGGCAGGTTTCACAATGCCGGGCATTATGTTAGAATCAGGTGCATGTTGGTTTGTTAAAACAGGAAAGAAAAATGAGCGAATCAAAACCCAATATATCCCTGATTTTAATTAAATCCGCCCGCCCCTGGTCTTTATTCAGCGCATTGCTGGCTTATTCGATGGGGCTGGGCGTATCCGTTTATCTTGGCAATCCGTTAAACGGTGCAAACGCCGTATTGGGGGCCGGAAGCGTGTTGCTGCTATTGGTGGCAGCTTATTATCTGTTTATTTATTTTAGCTGGTTTTTACCGGGTTTTAAATTGGAAGGTGAAACGGAGAAACCGGCGGTTATCTCGCGCGGCCTGTTTTTAAACACGGCTTTGGCCTGCCTGGCAGGCGGCGCTGTTTTAACCACATATATTTATTTACGAACTCAAGCCGGTCCGGCGCTCTGGCTGCTGCTGGGAGCCGGATTGATCCTGGCCGTGTTTTATGGGGTGCCGCCGCTGCGCCTGGTTTATTCGGGTTATGGCGAACTGGTGGAAGCCATTCTGGTGTGTAATTTGCCGGCGGGCCTGGCTTTTTTGCTGCAAACCGGAGAAATGCACCGTTTTATAGCCATGTTATCTTTACCGGCCACGTTTTTATTCATGGCAACTTCTTTAACGTTATTACTGCCCGGTTATGCCACCGATCTGAAATATGAGCGCAAAAATTTGATGGTGCGCATGGGGTGGCAAAACGGCATGAATTTACACAATGTATTGGTCCTTTCCGCTTACGCTTTACTGGCAGGCGCACTCATCATGGGGCTGCCTTTTAATCTGGCAATCCCGGCGATGGCGACGCTGCTGCTGGCCGTATTTCAAATCTGGCAGGTACACCGCATCACCCTGGGTGGCAAACCCAACTGGCGCTGGTTATTGTTGGTTGCACGCGCTTTACCCATTTTGATGATTTACCTGTTAAGCGTGGCGATGTGGATCGGATAATTCCGGAGAATCAATGAAAAAGCCACAGGCGCTGTTATTGACGATATTTTTGATGTTAATCACCGGTTGTCAGGTGATTAATCCAACCCCTGCTCCCAGCCCAACCCCGCAAAATACGGCTACCCCCAGCCTTACGCCGCCGCCCACGGCCACGGTCACACCGCAGCCAAGCGCGACCCCCACGGTATATCTGTCGCCGACGCCGCAGCAAAAAACTTACCAGGCGGGCGAAAGTATTATCGCTCCCATTTTGCTTTATCATCATGTCAGCGAAGATAACAGCGATAACATTCGGTATACCATTACTACCGGGCAGTTTAAAGAACAACTGGACACTTTAAAAAACCTGGGTTATACCAGCATTCCGCTTTCGCGCCTGATTGATGTGATCCACAATGGCGGCAGCCTGCCGTTGAGGCCGGTGGTGATTACCTTTGACGACGGCGCCATCGACGGGTATGAGGTGGCTTACCCGATGATGAAAAGCATGGGCATGAGCGGTGTGATGTATCTGGTCGCCAACCGGCTGGAGGCAAAAGGTTTTATTTCGGCTGCGCAGATGCAGGAAATGGCAGCGGACGGTTGGGAGGTGGGTTCCCACAGCATGACGCATGTCAGCCTGTCCAATGCGCCTTCTTTATCTTATGAAATGCTCGAATCGCGCAATCTGTTGGAAGAAAAATTAGGGCTGCCCGTGCAGAGCATTGCCTATCCATTTGGGGTGGCGGATGAATTTATCAAACGTAAGGCTAAATCCTATGGTTATGAAGCCGCCATGGGACTGGGGCGATCTTATGAACAGTCAAAAGACAGCCTGTTTTTCTTGAGCCGCATTGAAATTCAGCATGGCACCACCCTTGAACAATTTATCAATTCACTGCCGTGGAAGACGCCCGATGGGCAGTAAGACGGTTTTTTAATCGTATTTTATAGTTAAACGGCCTTTGTCATGGCAAAGGCCAAAGAAGCATTTTTGATTTAATCCGAATACACGGTAGTACAATTAGACTGTATTCAACATCTAACGGAGTAAATATGAAGAAGAGCCTTTTTGTTGTATTGATCATCAGTATTGTGGCCCTGACGGCTTGTTTAGGCCCGCAATCTACAAAAAAGAATACAATGGAGTTATATACCCAGGCGGCGGGAACGGTCTCGGTGCAGTTGACCCAGGTGGCGGCATTAACACCCTCCCCCACGTTTACCAACACGCCGGAACCCACGCCGACCCCCACTCTGACGCCCATTCCTTCACCCACCCCGCTGCCGCCCACGCCCACCTGGGCGCCTATTGCCGCCGGGCGTGTTACCGCCCCGATTTTGCTGTATTATCGTATTGCCGGCAGTGTGGATGAAGACCCCAATTATCAATGGGAAAGCCCGGCCAACATGTCGCCCAGCATTTTCCGCCAGCAATTGGATGTATTAAAATCGGCCGGATACAACACCGTGACCGTCTCACAACTGGCTGAAGTGATCCGCAATGGCGGCGTTTTGCCCCCCAACCCGGTTGTGATCACTTTTGAAGGCGCCCCGATTTCGTTATGCACCCAGGCTTTTCCGATTATGAAGGAGTATGGTTTTATCGGCACCGTGTATGCC
>JAJTBH010000049.1 GCA_021287005.1 Anaerolineae bacterium | reverse complement strand
AATGCGGCGCGGTAAGCCTGTGCAAAAAGATTGCCTTCCAGAACCGCGGTATAGGGTGTGGTTAAGAGCAAACCGACACCGCAGACCAGGCCGCCAACTGAAGCCAAAATGCTGCTGGCGAACATGACGATGAGAAAAACAACCAGGTAATTTAGGAATCCGGCTTTCAGAACCGAGAGAATTTCTCCGAACTTAAATCCGGCGCCGAAATTGCCTTCAAGGGTAACTTTTACCATAGCGACCGGGAGCAGGAAACCAATGAAGATGTAATAAAGAATCAGAATGCCGACACAGCAGACCATTAACGCAGACATGGCGGCGATCAAACCTTCATTATTGTTGTTTGCCTGGGCGGTGAGAATGCCCGAGGGAACATAAACCAGCATTTGCAAAACAATAGCCGGTAAAGCATATACCAGACACACCAAAAACAGTTTAAAACCCAATGACAGTTGATTGCCAAACTCAATTTCGGGTAATAAAACCGCATCGTTATTGATGGTTCTTTGAATCACCTGGGCCATGTAACCGACCAGGACGAACCAACCCAAAACGGGGATTAATGAAATCAGGCCGATTAACAGAAATTTTTTCAGCCAGTCGCTGTCTTTAAACGGGAATGAAAAAGCAAATCCGTAATCCATAAAAAAACCTCCTTGTTTAAATTTGTGAAAATTGGTTAACGTTTAGTACAAATATGGTTGAATGATGACTATCATTTTCGCTGGGTTTTGTAACATTATTCCGAATAATTTGTAATGCTCCTTCCAGTTTTTCATCCTCAACCCCAATTAATAAAGTACTTTGTCCTTTTCGCCACAATCCCCCGGTGGAGGCGATGCAGGTGACTCTAAAACCGGATTCGTTAAGGGCATGAGAAACTATGTCATTATCCGTATCACGTACAATGGCAATAATCAATTTCATGTTAAATTACCTCAAAATGATCAACTTCAATTGAAAAAATGGTTGCTCCTCCCACAGTAACCGGGGTGGGAGTCGGTAGTGGAAGCGGGGCGCCTTCCATTGGGATAGCGATGTATTCAACACGCTGACGACAATTTTCTTCCAGAGTCTTTTGTAATATATTTTTTTGTGTTTCCCCGGAGTCAATCAATAATGTTGCGTTGCGACGACCCAAAAAACTGCCCGTACTGGGCAGCCGGCAAACATTTAATCCAACCTGAGATAAAGCTTCTTCGGCTGTTTCGGCATCTTGTGATTGCACAATGGCAATGAATAATGAGGTTTTTTCAGGTATGTCCATAATTCTATTATATGTATCTTTATTGAGGAATTCAAACGAATATTACTCGAAATATATTTTATGTGGGCCTTTCCCGGATACGTTAACAACTTGCCCATCCGGAAATGTAATGGTGGCATCTTTGGCATGAATGCTTAAACTTAAGTTACGGTAACGCACGGTGACCGGCCAGGGATAAGGATTGTACCCGTCCAGCACGATTTCCGACGGTGATAATTGCATAATTCCAATGGTCTGCAGGAATAATCCCAGGGGGGCCAGGGAAGAAAGCGTAAAACGTTCACCCTGGGGCACAGCGGAATTTCCATGATACCTTTCAAATAAGGCGCCTTGTTGTTGTAAATTTTTGCTCAAGCCATCCATGATATGTTCCATCAAACGTACTGCCGTGTTTTTGTGCCCACGTCTGATCAGACCTTCACCGATCAATTGGTTCCAATATAATGGTACATAGGGTGCGGTAACGGGTGTAACAGGCAGACCAAAAGGTTTTAGATATTTGCTTTTAATGGCATTGGCCAATTTTGAAACACTGTCATCAGGTAAGGGCGCTCCGCTCCAAAGTGGAAGTAAAAGACTGATATCAAACTGCGTATAATCAATGGCGTCGATTACAACCTGATCTTCCTGGCTTAATCCATTAATCACCACCTGGTATATTTTTAAAAAATCGTTGCGGGTGGTAAACGTGGCTTTATTCATTGCCCAGATTAAATCGCCAAAAACAATACGTTCGGTGAAATTGCCTTTTTTGTTACTGCCGGAAATTGTAATTGTCAGAGGGCGAGTTTCTTGTTCGCTGAAGGATAGCTGCAAAACCAACCGGGTCGGTTCTGAAAAGCGAATATCCAATTTGTGTTTGCCCTTTTTAAAAATGCCGATTTTTTTACCTTCGGTGGAAGAATGGTTGGCAAAATCACGGTACAAAAATCGGTTTTGACCATTATTCCAACAAGCCCCAATGTTTAAGGCCAGGGATTCAAGTTTTTTATTGAGATCGGACGTGTTTTCATTAATTTCACAAATCTCGCCGATTTTAAGTAAACTGTCACATTCGCGGTACAACATCGATACCAGCGCAGGTGATTCAATTGATTTTATCGAAACAAATTGCGAATTGGTATGCCACAAATCATAAAGCGGACTTTCGGAAAGACCGGATTGGTGGGGATGATCCCATTCGGGGAAATCATCAGAATCATGGTCCTGCTCTTCAGAAAACCATCTAAAAAAGAAACGCGCCAGGATCGGGTATATTGATGTTAACCATTCTTTATTCCCGGTGCAATAAAAAATTTTTAAAGCCAGAGTGGCAAGCAGAGGCTGACTCAAAATTTGTTGATAATTGTTGGTTGAAAGGGCTTTCCAGTTGATGAATCCATCCTGCTGCGGGGCGGATAAAAAGGATTCAAGAACCCTTTGGCAATATAAAGCGCCTCCGGGGAGAATTAATGAGGATAAATATAAAGCGTCCATCGCCGTGGGGCCATTCCAGGCGGTTGGAAAATCGCTGCCATCACCCCGTAATGAAAACCCCTGGTCGGGCAACCTGGACAGAACGAATGGCGGGATGGATGAATTTACTTCATCACGAAAGATCAAACCATATGCCGTTTTTTGAGAAAGCGACAAAACTTCATCCCAATGCGGGTTACCGGTTTGAATTTCCAGCATCTGAGAACAATTGAGGTTTTCCAATCGGGAAATTTCAGCGTCCCAGGCCCTGGATAAAATATTTTCGGCCATCAAGAAGGAAGATTCCGTGTCGGCCAGAGAAGCAGCCACCCAGGTAATGTGCCGGTAATTTCCGGGAAAAAGCTCAACATCTTGAGTGAGCGCCATGAAGGGACTGTTTGAAGAAAGCGGGGCACCACTCATTAAAACCACGGGGGTCATGCCTTCGAGGGAACCGGTAAGGATATTGCGGCCGTTAATAAAATCGGGGGATAAACCGATGCCGGCGCCAATCGGGTTTAATATACCGGCCAATTCCAGGCGAAATGATTCGGTTAATGCACTGTGATTAAAAATTGTAAAACGGCCGGCAAGTGTGTTGGATGCCGGCACCCAGTATTCTGCTTGAATATCAATGCCCGGAAAAGGAGCGAAATTTAACGATAGATAGTTGGGGTAAAAAACCGTGATGGCGGGTGGGCGATAAAACCGGCTCGGATCACTGACGCCGTCGCCTTTTCCTTTATAAACAAAACGGGGAAAGATGCGCATCCGGTGTGCTCTTAACCCGTAGGTGGTTTGAATGGCAACAGCCGGGGGTTCATTCCCTTTTAATTTAAGTTCCCAAATATGATCATTAGTAAATTGGGGAGAGCTCAACCTCGAGTCGGCTGCAATCGTCAGATAGAGGGGGATGTCGCGATTTATACTCCAGATTCTCATATAGCTTAGATTGTAAGTCAATCGTCGATTAAGGTCAACTTTGGAAAAAGAGTACTTTTTATCCGTTATGGAGAATTTATCCAATTTGTATTTCTATCGAAAATGAAATGTTTAAATGTTAAGAATAGCAGCGATATGCATTCTCTTTTATGCTAGAATTAATCCAAATAAATCAATGGTAAACAAGGTTTAATTATGACGCTTCCTGAATTCCCTTCTACTCCGTCTGAGAACCCGGAAGGAAATAACAATCCGCCTTCTCCGGAAAACAACCCCGGCGAACGCTTAAGAAATTTATTGTCGGCTACGCAAAACAGTGAACAATCGGATGCGGAAACCCGCTCCGGAAAAGATTCACCCGAAAATAAACAAGGCTGGTACGCTGAAGGTGAACTGCCCTCGGCTCCACTGGTGAACAAAAGTGAACAGATACTAATCGATAAGGCCGAACCGGTTAACATGGATGTGACTCGTGTTTATCGGCCTGAAAACATGGAAACGGATGCCACCATCCCACCCCTGGGCCAGACGGTACAATCCCTTCCGGTCAATCGCCCACCTGAGGTTGACCCGGCGGGAACGCGTGTAATTCCGGTTAAGCCATTGCCCACCCGACCGGCACAAACAGCGGGCGCCCAACGCACCGGCGGTCAAGCGACTATGCGTGCACCTTCAACGCAGCAGCCCCGGCAAGACCCGCACCGCACACCGGTTATTCCGGCCTCGGCTTTTAAAAACCCGGGCAAAGACAATGAAAATCCATCTCCCTTTAAAGCCAACCTGGGTTGTTTCATTCGCGGGTTCGTTTTTTCGGCGTTTTTCGCCGCGGTGATCGTGCTTGTTTTAATCTCGGTTACCGTATTCCAATATTTTTCATTAATTAACAGCGCCGATTTTCCGGACGTAAATAATTTAAAAGAACATGCCTCACAATTCGAAACCACAAAAATTTATGACCGAAACGGAAATCTACTTTATGAGCTGCTAGATCCCAATGCCGGGCGAAGAACGTACGTACAGCTTGAGAAGATTTCGCCGTATGTAATCGCGGCTACCATTGCCACGGAAGATAAAGAATATTACAACCATGCCGGTTTTGATCCGGTGGCGATTGGCCGTGCCCTCTGGCAAAATTACACTACCGGAGATGTAGTATCCGGGGCATCAACCATTACCCAGCAGCTTGCGCGTGCACTGCTATTGTCCAGTTCCGAACGATTTGAGAAGACAGTCCAACGGAAAGCCAAAGAAATTGCATTGGCGGCTGAAATAACCCGTAAATATTCAAAAGAAGAAATCCTGGAGCTTTACCTTAATGAAAATAATTACGGAAATATGGCTTATGGGATTGAAGCCGCAGCAGAGACATACTTCCATACCACTGCCGACAAATTAACGCTCGGACAGGCAGCTTTTCTGGCCGGAATTCCGCAAGCTCCATCTGTCTATGATGTAATCAACAACCGCGATGTCACCTTGCAGCGCCAAAAACAGGTATTGATATTGATGTACCAGACCAGCAAGGAAAAAAATTGCATTTCCGTCAGCACCAACGTTTCTGATGTTTGCGTTCCCCCTGAAGACGTGCTTCAAGCCGTAAAAGAAATTGACGAATATCAATTTTCTATTCCGGAAAATAATATGCAGCATCCCCACTGGGTGAATTACATTCGTTCGGTGTTGGAACAGCAGTTCGGCTCTCAAACCATTTATATGTCCGGTTTTTCGGTGGTTACCACGCTGGATAATGATTTGCAGCAAAAAGCGGAAGAGATTGTCCATAACCAGGTGGCAACTCTGGTTGATAAAAACGTAAAAGGTGGCGCCCTGGTCGCCATTGAGCCGGCCACCGGTCAGATTCTGGCAATGGTGGGGTCGCCCGATTTTAATAACGATGTTAATTCCGGACAGGTTAATATGGCCATCAGCCCGCGCCAGCCCGGTTCATCCATAAAACCGCTGACTTATGCAGCTGCTTTTGAAAAAGGCTGGACGCCTTCGACTTTGATCTGGGATATTCCAAGTGAATTTCCGCCATCGGGTCTTGAAAATGACAACCTGCCGCCCTATGTGCCGGTTAATTATGACGGACGCTTCCACGGCCCCGTAACGGTGCGGGATGCCCTGGCTAATTCTTATAATATTCCGGCAGTTAAAGCGCTTCAATTTGTGGGTGTTTACGATAACCCCAATACACCGGAAGCGGACGGTTTAATTAATTTTGCCAAACGTTTGGGGATTACAACCCTTACCCGTGATGATTATGGTCTGGCATTAACTCTGGGCGGCGGCGATGTTTCGTTATTGGAACTGACTTCCGCATTCGGCACTTTCGGCAACCGCGGTGTACATGTGTCTCCGGTTTCGATTCTGAAAATTGTTAATTACAAAGGCGAAACTGTTTATGAATATCAACAGCCAACCAGCCAACAAGTCGTGCGGCCCGAGCATGCCTATCTGATCAGTTCCATCCTTTCGGATAATCAGGCGCGGTCACCCATGTTTGGGTCAAACTCGGTTTTAAACCTGCCTTTTACTGCGGCGGTAAAAACCGGAACGACCAATGATTTTCGCGATAACTGGACCATCGGTTACACGCCCGATTTAGTGGCGGGCGTTTGGGTGGGAAACCCCGATTACACCCCAATGAATAACACCACCGGTGTAACCGGAGCGGCGCCCATCTGGTCGGAATTTATGCAATATGCCATCCAAAAATTAAAAAACGGGCAGCCTACGCCTTTTTATCGACCGGATAGCATTCAAGAGCGCATCATTTGCGCGTTTTCAGGCACCGAACCTTCCGAGTGGTGCCCATCTCAAAAAAGCGAAATTTTTGCCGTGGATCAACTGCCGCAAAACAAGGATAAAGATTTATGGCAACAAATAAAGGTTGACACCTGGACGGGTAATCGTGCTTCATCAGCCTGTTCGGACTTTACCGAAGATAAGTTTGTGTTAGGCGTATCTGATAAAAAAGCGCAAAAGTGGATTAAAGAAACCGACCAGGGACGGGCCTGGGTGGAAAGCATCGGGTTTAAGGATGATGTAAATTTTGTGCCGGAAAAAGACTGCACGCTAACGGATGCGCGCCCGAATATCTATTTCTCAAATTTAACCGAGAACCAAACCATCTCATCCAGCCCGTTGGATATTTATGCCATTGCCAACGCTTCGGCGAATTTTTCGGAATTTAAGATCGAGTATGGCCAGGGTGACGACCCGCATGACTGGAAAGAACTGGCCGGCGGCATAAAACAGATGTATGATCATCCGGAAAAAATTTATACCTGGGACTTGGCGGATGTGCCGTCAGGCAAGGTGACTTTACGGATTTACATGAAGAGCACTGAAGAAAATCGTTATGCCGAAAAACGTGTACACTTAAATATCATGGTGCCCACTCGCACGGCCACACAGGCTCCAACCTTTACACTTACTCCCACTCTCACGCCTGTGACCCCCACCAACACATCCGTTCCGCCCACCAATACCAGTGTACCTCCCACGAATACGCCCGTTCCGCCCACTTCGACACCCTCGGAGACACCGGTCGTGACGGTTGAAGTTACACCTTAAAACTATGGATCAGGATGGAAAAATGGACATTTGAATGGCGTCTTCCCATAATGGCGGATCAAGGTTGATTAAATCCAGCCAGCGTTCCGCGGGAAGACCGGATTTTCCAGCCAGGTTGCGCACATGCCTGAATTTGAGGAATCTCCATCCGCCTTCATGCAGGATACGTTTTAAGTTGGGGTCCTTTTCCAATTTATAAGACAATAACCTTGAACGGCTGCCGGGTAAAACAATAACGTTTATCCCGGCAGTCGCTTTTTTGCCAAAAACATGTTTGCTGAGGATGCTGGAAGCAATTATGTGGTAAGTGAATTTAATTTCCCCACTTCGATCGTTCCAGGTTTGTGGGTTTTGTTCGTTCACCTGATACCCCATTGAAGCCCCGATTTTTTGGAGGAAATTTATGATGGTTTCAATATCATTCTTGCGTGTGGCCGGTTGTTCTCGCGAATGCAACTGCCATTTAATTTCCGCTGCGGGGGAACTTACCACAGCTTCTGCATAAGATTCAAGACAGGCATCAATTAATTCTCTGGTCGGGGTCATTAATCCCGGAAATAATGAAAAGATGATTTCTTCAATTTCAGGTGATGTCTGTAGCGGTTTCTTTTGCAACAAATTCACCACCTGCATTTCGACCTGGTCCGATAATGACAATATTTCCAAAGGCTGGCGCAATCCCCATAAGCGGGTTTCGATGCCGGTACGTTCCTGCGAAAAGGCGACGATGGCCGGTGTCGAATTCAATACGGCATCAAAACTATTTTGAATGAAACGGATGGCAGTGGATGTAACCGTGCGGGGGATTATTTTGTTGAGACTGTGATCGGCAGCGCTTTCGAGCAAGGCATGTACCAGGAGGCGGGTATATGAGGCAGGTTCGACAATTTGAGATAAAAAGCTGATCAAGCTCTGGCGCAGGCTGTTCTCCAGATTGGCAGGTGCGGCGGGAGGGCGCTCAGGTTGACTTAACCACCAGGTATGTAAAATATCATCTTCTTCCGACAGCGCCGCAGCATAAATGGATAGACCTCCTAACGACGCTGCGCGAACCCCGGCGCTGATAAAACCCGCATCCAGTTCTGAAAAAACCGAAAAAAAAGGGGTTCCACGCGGCAGGATTTGATTAAGATGGGAAAAAGATTGAGTTAATGCATTTTCAAGCCAGTTCCAATCAAAACGTTTACGTTCCAGCATGGCTTTAAGCGGTTCAACATTTTCCTTGCCCCATAACCAACCGCTCCAAATTGCCGAAAGAGACCAGAAAGCCTGATTGGGGCGCGGCAGTATACAGGCTACCGCCGAAATGTTTAATTCAGGCGGTAATTCGGTTAAAGTTCTCAGGCGAGCCGGATATAAACAGATGCCGGATTGTTCAGGGAATGCCGGATAAAATTTTAAATCCACGCTGTTTTTGCGCCGGCACCAATTGCCGATGGCGCTTTCAAGTGTGATCCAGAGGTTGTTTTCTCGATAAACAGGCGGAGTCATTAATTGTTTGGGACGAGACCTTCCGCCGGGGTGACCCCACATGGCGTTGCCCTGGTCGCAAATCGAGAGTACCAGCGCATACAACAGTTTGCGGCGATTTTCGGGTAAGCTGCTGCCTTCAATTTTATTAATCAGGGTTGAAATAAAATAAAGTGGGCGGGTGGGGTAGTTTTCCAATATTTCCAATACATCATTTTTTGCATCGTCGTTAATATCGACTACCCTTTGTAAAGCCCGGGCGCGATGTAATTTATCGCTTCCAAGATGATTTAATAAATCAAAATCTTCCTGGGTGCAGGGTTTTTCGCCTTCACCCTGGCATTTTTCACAATGATAAATGGATGCATAAGGATAAAGATCACCTTTGCGCCATAAAAAAGCTTCAGCAGGCGAAAAAGCATTACAAAGAGGACAACGGGTTAAGTATAGGCGGCTTAAGTGCTGATCCAACCATTCATCACCCCGGCGAATTTTGCTCAATTCGGATAATGCAGCTTTAAATTCCAGAGAATCCGGGGCCTGAGCCAGAACTTCAGTAATGAAATTGATGATCGGGTTATTACTGACCATCAGAACCCGGTAACCGCGGGACGCCAGTTCAAGTGCCGTATCCGGAGAGGCTCCAAACGGATCGATAATCCAACTGCCGGATTTAAGATTTAAATCCGTCTTAAGCCATTGATAAAAGGTATTTTCCGGATAAGGCGGCAAATACCTGAAAAGGGCATCGTTATCTTTAATCAGTGAGTTGTTAAAATAAACATGTTGGTGGTAACTCATATTAAAAGTATAGCGGTTTGGAAGAAAAAATAAAATGGCTTAAAATACCTTCAAGCATGGCGGTTTTTTAATCTTTACAAAATTGCTCGTTTCAGAATAGGCTAAACCATTTATTGCCAAAAATCACTCAAAACATTTTTGTGTACTTTTTTAGATTAGGGACGGCTGTTATGGCGGGGTGTATATTTGTTTTGTATAATAATGTATGGTGAAATAAAACTAAAGGATTTTTCATCAGTTATTGGGAATATTAATAATGGATAAGGTAAATATCTTCGAAAATTTTAAATCGATTGTCTATTCTGATATGTTAAAACAGGCTAAGAATATTATTGTTCTGGCGCTGGCGACTTTGTTGAGTTTAATGTTTCCGTTCGTCTCGGTTTTTTATTTGTTCCCGATGGGTTCCGCGATAATGCAACTGATTTTGCCTTTTCTGGTGGCGCTGGTTTATTTATTTGGCGCCTGGTGGATTTTCTTTGCGCGCGGGCGGGAAATGGCGGGTTATACCTTATCGACATTAATGGCGGGCATGGTCATGCTGGGCATTTCTCTGGCAGTATACCCGAATGGGGATGGCCGGTGGGAAACGATAACTCGCGTAGCCGGAGCTCTGGGGGCTTTAATAACTGCACTGGAAACCGTTAATCTGGCTTTTGATTTTCCACACATTGATCCTTTTGTGGATAAATATTTTGTCAGTCGACTTACTTTTTCATTTATCATCTTTTTGCAATTTATTTTATTTGCCATTTTTATTCCATTCTCGCGGCCGATGTTTTTAAATATCCAACTCGTTCTGTCGACGCTGGCACTTTTATTTTTTATGTTTTGGATGGGCGGGCGGTATATCCGGCAGTTGACCTATATTGAAAAAGAACAGGCCATGCTGGTGATGGTGGCGATATTCATTTCATTCGCGCCGGCCGTTTTATTACTGGCTGCATTCCTGGTGAATGGATCTTATTTGTTTTCTCCCTATTTTCTATTGTTTGCCCTGGCTTTTCCACTATTAATCGGCAGCATGATGTATCGTTCCGGTATGATGTCATCCAATTATGTCTTACAACGCACCCTGGTTTATGGAGCCTTATTTATCATCCTGTCGGTTGGTTATGCCCTCATGGTGACGGGTTTGGGTTTGATATTTAACCTGTATGCTCCCACCGATAATCCTCTGGTAACCGGCCTGGTCATTTTTTTGCTGGCCCTTTTATTTGACCCATTAAGAAGATTGCTGCGGAATGCCGTTGATCGCCTGTTTTTTAAGGGCGAAAAAGTATACCAGGACAGCCTGCGGGATTTCAGCAGTGATTTAACCCGGGTCGTCGGGCTCCTGGAAATTATTAAAGTTGTTCGAAAATACCTGAATCTCACCTTATCACCGGCGCATTTACATATTTATATTTATGATCCTTTAAGTGAACAATTTGTGGCCACACTGGATGAAAAAGGCGAGATCACCAGCGATTTAAGATTTGCCGGCAACAGCCCGTTGGTTCAATATCTCGGATCAACCAAAAAGCCGCTAATTATCGAGAAAGAAGATCTATCTTTAAACTTGATTCCCGAAAAACCGCGCCTGGCATTATTAAATTCCGTTTTATACGTTCCATTTAATAACCAGGGAAAATTATCCGGCTGGATTTCTCTGGGGAGAAGTTTAAATGGTGAAATGTACCGGCTGCGTGAAGTGAATTTTGTACAGACCATCAGCGACCAGGCTGCGCTGGCCATTGAACGCGCTCAGGTGGTGGCTAACCTCGAAGATCGTGTTCGAGAAATGAACGTGCTTTCAAGGGTGTCACAGGGTATCAATATTACGCTCATGCTGGATGATATTCTTGAACTTATTTACGCGCAGACCACCCAGATTATCTCGGCAGATGACTTTCAGATCGTTTTACTCGATGAACGCACGCATGAATTGATCAAAATTTTTGATGTTCAAGAAAACGACCGCCTGACTCAAAATGAAAACAAACCCCTGGGAAATGCCATGTTGGAACAGGAAGTCATCCGGTTAAGACGGCCCATTGTAACGGCGGATTATGCCAAAGAGTGCCAGATAAGAAACATTTCGCCGGCGCAAACAGGCGTTTTTACCTGGATGGGCGTCCCACTAAATGCGGGTGCTGGGACTATTGGCGCTTTGAGCCTGGCAAAACGGGATAATTCGATTGTTTATACCTACCAACAGTTGGTTCTTTTGCAATCGATTGCCGACCAGGCGGCAGGCGCCATCGTTAAAGCGCGTTTGCTTGAAGAAACGCAGCGCCGCGCTCGGCAGCTACAAAGTTTAAATGAAGTCTCACGGCAGCTTACATCGACACTGGAATTAAATCCGTTATTAAAAAATATCCTGGCAAGCGCCGGAGAAATTTTAAATTGTGAAGCCGGCGGTTTGTTGATGTTGGATGAAAATTCGGATGAATTGGTTTTCAGGGTCACAGTGGGAACGATTGCTCAACCATTGTTAAATTTACATGTTCCTAGAGATGGTGGGCTTCTTGGAAAAGTAATGAGCAGTCATGAAGCATTATTGGTTAATGATCCACAGGGACTGGCAGAATGGACACATTTTTATGAAGAACAAATCGATTTTGTAACCCGTTCTTTAATGCTTGTGCCTTTATTGGTGATGGACCGGATGATTGGAGCGATCGGGGTAGTTAATAAAAGGGATTTTTCACCCTTCTCCGGAGACGATCGGGACCTCTTGATGGCTTTTGCCGGTCAGGCTGCAATTGCCATTGAAAACGCCCGTTTATACCAGATGACCGACCAGGAACTGGCCGACAGGGTGGAAGAGTTATCGGTTCTTCAGCGCATCGGCCGTGAATTAAATACCAGTCTGGATATTCAAAAAGCCACCACAATTACCCTGGATTGGGCTATTCGCCATGCCCGGGCGTCGGCTGGGATTTTGGGATTGGTTAAAGAAAATGATATCGAAGTATTTTCACAACAGGGCATCCTACAAGACGCCACTACTGCGCCGGCCGAAATCCGGGTTAATCTTTTTTCGCCCGGTGTCATTGACGCAATTGAAAAAGGTCTGCCGCAAAGATTGTTGTTAAATTCTGCCAACCTGGGTTTAACACCTTCATCGATGAGCCGCATTGTCATACCCATCCGGCGTGAAACCGCAACCACCGGGGTTATCATTCTTGAATTTAATCACAGTAATCCCTTATCAGAAGATCTGATTAACTTTTTGCTGCGTTTGAGCGATCAGGCAGCGATTGCGATTGCCAACGCCCAGTTGTACGATGCGGTGCAGGCTGCCAATGTGGCCAAAAGTGAATTTGTTTCATTTGTTTCACATGAGTTAAAAAATCCGATGACATCGATTAAGGGGTATACCGAACTGATTGCAGCCGGCGCGGTCGGGCCGATCAACGAAGCCCAGGCGAATTTCTTGAGCACAATCCGTTCGAATGTGGAAAGAATGGCTACCCTGGTCTCGGACCTGGCGGATATTTCGCGAATTGAAGCGGACCGCCTGAAGCTTGATTTTAAGGCTTTAAATTCAAAAGAATTGTTGGAAGAAGTGTTGCGCTCCCTGCGCCGCCAATTTGAAGATAAATCACTTGAAATTGAAATAAATTATCCGGATGATACGCCTTTGGTGTGGGGTGATAAAACCCGCATGATCCAGGTGATGACAAATTTGCTCAGCAACGCCTGTAAATATACGCCCAACGGCGGAAAAGTGATGGTCAGCGCAGAAGCTACATCCAATATTTGGGATGAAAGCGGCGCTCCCAGAGTATTACATATGTGTGTAAGAGACACAGGCATCGGAATCAGCGAAGAAGACCAACGTAAAATCTTCCAGAAATTTTTCCGTTCCGAAGACCCCAAAACTCGCGAAGCGCCGGGTACCGGCCTGGGTTTGAGCATTACCAAAAGCCTGGTGGAGAAACAGGGTGGAAAAATCTGGTTTGAAAGTGAATTCCGCAAGGGGACAGCTTTTCATTTTACAGTTCCGGTTTCTGCTTAACGGAGGAATAACATGGGACAGGTTTCAGTCGGAATGGCCCAGGGTTTTGATTCAAAAGAAGTCGCGCGAAACGCCATTCAACAGGCTATATTAAAAATGGGGACGGGACGCCCGTCCTTTGCTATGGCATTTATTTCACGTGAGTTTAATATCAGCGACGTTTCTTCTACCCTGGCCGGATTTTTGGGTAATGTTCCTCTGTGGGGATTCAGCACCCATTTTCCATTGACAGTCGAGGGGGAACAGGATCGATCTGTTATCCTTGTTCTGGTCAGTGGAAAAAGCCTGGAAATCGGCTCTCAATTGATATTACCTTCGGAATTGGATCGCGACGACAGTTTTACCCTGTCATCCAAAGATTATTCATTATTTATTCTGGCCGGCGATGGCGCCAGAGGTTTATCCGAGAGCACGCTAAATAATTTACGCCAACTCAATTTGCCTGTGCTGGGTTGTCTGGCATCGGGTGATTTTTTGCAGGGTTTTACCACTCAGATCACTTCGGGGCGGTCTGTGGCGGGCGGTCTGGCCGTTCTTGGATTAAATGGCGCTTTTAAAGTTGGCGTGGGCCTGGGGCATGGCTGGCAGGAAATTGGTTTCACACATCAGATCGGGCGCATTCAGGCACGAACCTTGATGGAGATGGATGGATTAAGCCCGGCAGCTATTTATGAAAAAATTTTTGGTTACAGTGCTTCCCAATGGAGCAGTGCAGCTCTTTCGGAAATTGTGCCACTCTACCCCCTGGGCATAGAAATTTTTCCCGGCAGTTCGGATTTGTTTGTGCGTACGCCTTTAAACGTTCAGGCGGACGGCAGTTTTGTGTTAAATGCAAGCGTGGCCGAAGGTCAAATGGCGCATATTATGGTGGGGAACATCGATTCGAATCTTGAAGCAGTTCGCCAGGCGATCAAAGCAGCCGAAAAAGAAATCCTTTTTATGCGCCCATTATTATCGCTGGTGCTGGTTGATTATGCCTGGCATCTATTAATGGGTGAACGGATCAAAGAGGTAATGGGGCTTGTTCAAGCGGTGCAGCCGGATGTGCCTGTGGTGGGGGCGTATACGATGGGGCATATTTATTCGTCCGAAGGCGGCAGCATGCCTCAGGTCTTAAACCAGAACATCATGGTTTTGATGATTGCCGAAAAACCTTAAAAATAAACCAACCCCATTCACTGAAATGGGGTTGGTTTTTAAATTATCAGGCAGTTAAATCAGGCTGTAATGCCCGGCAAATGTTCCGGAATATGGGCGATTGCTTCATCCGGATAATCAAAATCTTCTAGGCCGTTGGATAAATAGGCGTTATATGCCGTCAGATCAAAATGCCCGTGGCCGGAAAGATTAAACAGAATAACCTTCTTTTCTCCTGTCTTTTTGGCTTCCAACGCTTCATCAATCGCCGCGCGAATGGCATGCGCCGATTCGGGCGCGGGCAGAATACCTTCGGTATTTGAAAAGGTCAGTGCGGCCTCAAAGACGGCTTTTTGATGGACAGCTACCGCTTCAATTAAACCTTTATCGTACAGGGCTGAAAGCGTGGGCGCCATGCCGTGGTAACGCAAACCGCCGGCATGGATTTCGGCAGGCATAAAGTCATGACCCAGTGTATACATTTTTACGATAGGCGCCATACGCGCCGTATCGCCGTAATCGAAAGCAAAAACACCCTTGGTCAAGGAAGGCGCAGCTTTGGGTTCCACTGCCAATAAGCGCGTGCGTTTGCCGTTTTTCAGGTTTTCACGCAGGAAGGGGAAGGCAATACCGGCAAAGTTTGAACCACCGCCGACACAGCCGATCACCACATCAGGATATTCATTGGCCATATCCATCTGTTTGAGTGATTCTTCGCCAATGATGCTCTGGTGTAAACAAACATGATGCAACACGGAACCGAGGGCATATTTTTTAGTGCCACTGGATGAGGCGGCGACTTCGACAGCCTCTGAAATGGCAACACCCAGCGAGCCGGGGCTGTTGGGATTTTGATCCAAAATGGCCTGACCGGCATGGGTTAAATTGGTGGGACTGGCAAAAACCTGTGCGCCGTAGGTTTCCATTAAAAAGCGGCGGTAAGGTTTCTGGTTATAAGATACCTTCACCATATAAACTTCAAGGGGCAGATCATAAAATTTACAGGCCATAGAGAGGGCGGAGCCCCACTGACCGGCGCCGGTTTCAGTGGTCAGGGCATGCGTTCCGGCGATTTTATTATAAAAAGCCTGAGGGATGGCCGTGTTGGATTTATGACTACCCGACGGAGAAACGCCTTCGTATTTGTAATAAATGTGGGCGGGCGTGCCGAGTGCTTTTTCAAGACGGGCGGCGCGCATAAGCGGGGTTGGGCGCCATAATTTATAAATATCACGCACTTCATCCGGGATGGGAATATACCGCTCGCTGCTGATTTCCTGCATGATTAAATCCATGGGGAATAAAACGGAAAGAAAATCAGGTGTGACCGGTTCTTTGGTGGCCGGGTTGTAAACCGGGTTGGGGGCTACCGGGCTGTCGGCATTGATGTTATACCAGAATTTGGGAATATCATTTTCGCCTAATAAAAATCGAGTTGTATCTGACATAATTTTCCTCCATTATGATTAAAAAATAAAAACGTCCATCCCGATTCTGGGACGAACGTTTAAACATCCGTGGTGCCACCCGCATTAGGCCCTTTTATAAAAAAATCCCTTTGTGAAGACACAAAGGGTAAAAGCCAGCCTCACTTATTAAGTACGGCCCGACAGACATGGGCGATACTTTTTACCTTGATAACGGTGGTGTTTCCGGCCTGGGCTACTGATTTATAGAAGTTCACCCTGCAACTCGGAGGACCATTCCCGATCGCTGTACCTGCAAGATCTCACCTTTCCTTGCTCTCTGTAAAGCCCTGGCAAAGGGTACTTTTCCTCTTCAACGTATTTAAATATTCGATTGAGATGATTATAAACAAAGGGGCTTAACCTTGTCAAGTGATTTACGTGTTAATATTTTTTCAAATCCGGCCAGGTTAATACCAGATTCATCACCATACCTTTTTTTGATTATACAAAAGGGATATTGACAAAAAATGTAAAAGGATGATAATTAATAAACAGACAGACTGATTATTAATTGGAGAAAATATGGCCAGGACGGTTAACCTTAAAAATCAAACCTTAAAACGTAAAGAAATTTTGGATGCTACCCAGAAGCTTATCTTTACCAAAGGGTATGAACAGATGTCAATTCAGGATGTTCTAAAGGAGATCAATTTATCCAATGGCGCTTTTCATCATTATTTTCCGTCCCGCAACGAATTATTGACGGCATTAATTGACCGCATTCGGATTGAATCGGGAAATCCACTAATTAAACTGGTGGAAGATTCCCGGTTAAATGGGCTTGAAAAACTTCAGGCTTTTTTTGACACGCTTGATCAACTGCGCCTGGATAAACTGGATG
>JAJTBH010000048.1 GCA_021287005.1 Anaerolineae bacterium | reverse complement strand
AAAACCTTTTTGCCCACCAGCCGCACCCTGAGCCCGTCGAAGGGAGCGGCGGCAGTGGTTGGGGCTGGCTTTGGCAGGCTCAGTCAGCAGCTTTGGTAAAATAATAAAAAACTCGTTTTAATCAATTGAAACAATTTGAGGCTTTACTCGCAGTAAAATAAAAGAAGCTTAATATCAAGGAGAATTCACATGCCAAAACCTCGTGTATTTGTCACCCGTGCCATCCTGCCTGAAGGATTAAAGCTGATTTCCGATTTCTGTGAAATGGACCTCTGGCCGGGAGATTTGCCCCCGCAGCGTGCGGACCTTTTAAAACATGTTCCGGGGGTGGAAGGCATTTTGAGCCTGTTGACCGACCGCCTGGATGGTGAGATTCTGGATGCGGCCGGAGCGGGGTTAAAAGTAATCAGCAATTATGCGGTGGGATATGACAACATCGATGTGGCGCTGGCCAGCGCCCGAAAGATCGCCGTCGGTAATACTCCGGGCGTGTTAACCGATGCCACTGCTGATTTTGCCTTCAGCCTGCTGCTGGCTGCCGCCCGGCGTGTGGTTGAAGCCGACCGCCAGGTGCGCAGCGGCCAGTGGAAGACCTGGGGGCCCTCCATTTTGTTGGGTACCAGCCTGTATGGCACCACTCTGGGGCTGGTAGGTTTTGGACGCATCGGGCAGGCTATGGCAAAACGAGCCTCCGGTTTTGAAATGCGAGTTTTATATTATGATCCGTCTTTGCCCGATGATTTTAGCTGGGGCACAGCCAAACGGGTTGATTTTGAAACCTTGCTGCGGGAATCGGATTTTGTTTCCCTGCATACACCGCTCACAGCCGAGACATATCACCTGATCAATCAGCACGCTTTTTCTTTGATGAAAACCGATGCCATTCTGGTTAATACGGCGCGCGGTCCGGTGGTGGATTCACAGGCTTTGTACCGCGCATTAAAAGACAAACGGATATTTGCGGCCGCTCTGGACGTTACCGAACCGGAACCTCTGCCCGTAGACAGCCCCTTGTTAAGCCTTGAAAATCTGATTATCGCGCCGCATATTGCCAGCGGCAACCAGGTGACTCGCAGGAAGATGTCGATCATGGCGGCAGAAAACCTGATTGCGGGTTTAAAAGGTGAACCCTTACCCAACTGTGTTAACCCGCAAATTTATGAATAAGTCCGCTTTTCAATTGACAGGGCACTCCCTGCGGGTTAACCCGCAGGGAGCCATTATCAGCCGCGTGCTGGCGGCTGCCCTCTCCGCCGTGGAACCGGGTGAAGCAGTCAGCCGGTTCATGCGGCGTGATGGGCATAAGCTGAGTCTTGGTGAGCGTGAGTATGACCTGAAGCGTTATCGCCGGGTTTTATTAATCGGCTTTGGCAAAGCTGCTTTACCGATGGGGCAGAAGGCGACCCAGATTCTGGGTGAATATTTCAGCTCCGGCGTGTTGGTTACAAAAAGAGGTTATGCTTTACAGCCCGGCGAAAGTGAAATCCCGGGACTAACCGTTCTGGAAGCTGCCCACCCCGTGCCGGATGAGAGCTGTGTCTCTGCTACGGCCCGGTTACTGGAGCTGGTCGCCGGGGCCACCGGACAGGACCTGGTCATTTGCCTGGTTTCCGGCGGCGGCTCGGCTTTGCTGACGCAGCCGGTTGAACCGCTCTCACTGGCAGATATTCAAACCACGACCCGGGTTTTGCTGGGCTGCGGCGCCAGCATTCACGAAATTAATACCCTGCGTAAACACCTGGACCGTGTGAAAGGCGGCGGATTGGCGCGTTATGTTGCGCCGGCCGAACTGGTCACGCTGATCCTGTCGGATGTCATCGGCGATCCAATGGATTTAATTGCTTCGGGTCCCACTGTGGCCGATCCGGCCTGTTTTAAGGATGCGCTGAACGTTTTGGAACAATATGCCATTTCACAACAGGTTCCGGCGGCTGTGTTGCAATACCTGCAACAGGGCGCAGCCGGAAACCACCCTGAGACCCTCAAGGTCGGAGATGTTCTTCTGCAGCGTGTGTATAACCTGTTGGTAGGCAGCAACCGCCAGGCAGGCCGGGCGGCCGTTGAACAGGCCCGCCGCGAAGGGTTGTCTGCCGATTTATTAACCAGCGCCTTACAGGGCGAAGCCAGCCAGGCCGGGCGGTTTTTGGCGGCCCTGGCCGGGGGGCTGGTTAATCACGAGGGGGATATGCAGCTTCCGGCTTGCTGGGTGCTGGGCGGTGAGACCACCGTGACCCTGCACAACCTTAATGGCCGCGGCGGACGCAACCAGGAAATGGCATTGGCGGCCGTGAGCGACCTGGCCGGGTTGCCCGGAGTTTATGTGGTTACACTGGCCACGGACGGCGGGGACGGGCCGACCGATGCGGCCGGAGCAGTGGTGACGGGTGATAGTTTACAGCGCGCCCTGGATAAAAACCTGTCGCCCGTAAGTGCCCTGCAACAAAACGATTCTTACCCCTTTTTTGCCGCCCTGGATGATTTGCTGCTGCCGGGACCGACCCGTACCAATGTTAATGACCTGGCTTTTGTATTTGTTTTTCCGGATTAACTTCAAAAATTCGTTTGCGAATATAAAAACACATTTTTAAAATAAAGACCGGATATGAAGTGATCTAATACACCTGTACTGCGCCATATCCGGTTTTTCTTTTTTGTTAATCAGAGTGAAGATTTTTCGCTGCGGTTGAAAAAAGGCGAGTTTATACCATTCAGATGGCCTTTAATTCTTGCATTGGTGAATTTTTGCCGCCCTGTTCGTTTATGTTGTTGAAAAATGAGACCGTCAACAGCAAGGCAAACCCGGACATCAGGAGAAATATTCCCGAATAAATAATGATCTGAGCCGGGGTGAGCTGTACAGCGCAGGCCAATTGCATGGCCGTCTGGCACAGTACCACCGCACCGATCATGCTATTCAGAATCAGGATAACCGGAACAAGCAGATAAGCCAGGGAATGACGGCGCAGCAACAAAACGGCGCTTAAAAATGCGCCGGGGGCTATAATGCCCAGATCAAAAACGGCGGTGGTGTCGGTGGTATAACTGCCCAGGCCGGTTGGGGCCGGTAATCCTTGAGCCAGGGCGCCGATTATTTCAATCAACCAGACAAATACCGAACAGCCGGCGAAAAAAAGAAAAACAGCCATTCTTTTGCGCGGTAGACCGGGGGCAATACGATCCGCCAGATCATTGATTGAAATACCGCTCAAAACCAGAACGAAGGCAAAAAAACTGGCTGAAAAATATAAGATGTAGATTAAAAAAAGCGGGTTATAAGCAGCGCCAAGGGCCATCGATGCAGCGTTATACAGAAAAAACGCAAGAACGCCGGCCAGCAGCAGGGCTCCTTTTTGTGCCTTACGCCGGTAATAAATAAAAGCCCATAACAGCAAGGGAATGCCCAGCGCCAGTACGGCCACATCGGTGCCGCGAATAACGGGAGTTTTAAACAGCGAGTCGTAATGGTAAAGACCTTCTCCCGAAATTTCCACTTTTTGCCCGTACAGGCTGGTGAAGGTAAACGGTTGACCGTCATCGTGCCAGAAAAGCCCGGTGGCCGAGCAAATCAGAGCCAGTAAAATTATCAAGGGAACCAGAATGTTTACCACTTTTTTGTTCTGCATAAATTTTTACAACCCTTTTTGTAAAATATATTCTGAAACATCCACGTTTGTAACAATAACTTCAGCATTAAAAATTGCCCAGGGTTTGCCATCATCCATCCAGTTGGCGGCGCCCTGCGCGAAAAACGGTTTACCGTCGCGCTCTTCCCAGCGCAGGGCCTGATTCAACCATAAAACTTTCTGGCTGCTGTTTGAGTCATGATATCGCATGGATTCAAACCAGCTTACCAAGCCTGTTTGCGGGTCAAAACGAACCACAAAACAATCTTGCGTATCTTCGAAAGGTACTTTAAGTATGGCGGTGTGATCATCCACCGGCAGCCAATGCACGCGTTCATCCGTAAGGAAAACGGCCGGCATCCACAGGGTTTCAGCCCACAGCCCCAGGTTGGCGGCCTGATTAAGCTTTTCACCCTCATCCGTGCCAAAGGGCAGCTCCATGCGCGCATGTTCGTTAACGTAAGCTTCGTTGACCTGCATAATGGGTAAACCAAAAAAAGTGGTCTCAATGTAATGACGGTAACCCTGGCCGGCGATATGCGTAAAACGGAAACGGGCCGGCAGGTAAAACGGACCGACAGGGCGCATGACCGCCCGCCCGGTAATCACAGCCGATTTAATCACCGGAATATTATCGCCGTATACGGCGCGGTAAAAGCGTTGCACCGGTTTGGGCAGACCTTCGGGCAGGGGGATATATTTTGTATCCCCCTGCGCGGCGCGATAAGCGGCAAAAGGCTGAGGCTGAACCTGTAAACCCAGCCACCCCACAAAAAAAAGGAATAAAATGCTTGTTATGCTGATTAATAATATTTTCATGCGTTGTTCCTGAAGATGATCCTGGGCGGTTAAAGCCTGGGAAGCGCCTCGGCTGCCCAGGCTTTAATGAGATTCCAATCGCGAAAATCGCCCTCCACCGAACCGACCATATTGGCAATGCTTCGATCCAAAAAAGAGAGTTTGCTCGAATCCATTTTGCCGGCGAACAACCCAATCTGGTAGGGATTAACCAGGGCTTTGGCATCATCCATAACGGCCGCGACTTTGTTGCGGTTTGCTTCGGTATCCTCCCGCAATGTGGCGCAGGTTAGAAAATAAGAGACCGGCATTTTATTTAAGGCTTGCTGGTGTTGTTTGATGAAATCATTAACCTCCGGCAGCCATTTGCCCATGCGGATGCAGCCGCCGATAATGGCGCCCTGATAAAGACTGAGATCGCTGACGTGTTTCATTAACAACAGCTCGACATTGAGCCCGTTTGATTTTAAAACTTCGGCGATTGCTGCAGCGACTTCGCCGGTTGAGCCGGCTTTGGTGGCGTAAGTTACCAGAATCCGGCGGCTGCCGTTACTGGCGGCGGCTTCGGGAAAATCAACGGCAGGGGGAAGGTTGGCAAGCAGGCCGCCTCCACCGCAGACGGTGATTAATCCAAGCATGCCAATCGAGGCGCCCTTTAAAAATTGACGGCGATTAATTCCTTTTTGTGAATTCATTTTATATCTCCTCCCGATCATTCGATTTACGTTTGATCGATAAAAGTATCAGACCCAGACCATGCAGATGGCGAATAAAACCGATCAAACCTGCCTGGTCGCTGTAAATGGTTAATTCGGTTAAACCGGCTTCGGATTGTTCCATGGTAAATGCCGATGGAGAAAAAGCTTCAATATCATCCGGCGTGATTCTCCCGGCAATTTGAATGATGTACGTATTATTGTCGTCCATGCGTTAATTCCGAACGACAGATGAAAATTCTCTGGCCGTATCCAGGGCCCAGTTATTAATGGATTTCCAATCGCGAAAATCACCCTCAGGAGCTTTAACCATTTTGCCGATCATACGTTCCATCAATCCCAATTTATTTAAATTACCCACTCCGGCGAAACAGGCTTCGAGACGAGGGTGGATGAAAGCATGTACGCTGTTTAAATAGGTCTCGCGGTTGCTCCGGCTGGTTTCATCATCTCCCATGTTCATCAGGTGCACACTGAAAAGGGCGCAGGGCAGCTCGTTTAAAATAACCTGATGATCCTGCACGAATTTAACAGCCTCGGGAAGCCAACCACCCATACGAATGGCGCTGCCTAAAATAACGGCCCGGTAAGGTTCCAGTGAATGAATCTGTTTAACCGGCAAAATATCCAGATCGAGATTCTGCTCTCTTAACACGGCACCCATACGCAGGGCAACTTCGGCGGTTGAACCGGCACGGCTGGCATAAGTGATCAATATTTTTTGACTCATATCCATCAATCCTTGTTTCTCGTTTTTGATTATGTAAATAGGATATCCGTTTAACCGAAATTAAAAACCACATGAAAATGTGGTTTTTTGGAAAATTTATATGGGATATAAAAAATTAAAGCAGGTTTAACTGACGGGCGGTTTCAATGGCGCGTGTGCGGTTATTAACCCCCAGTTTGCCGTAAATGGCTTTGACATAAAAACGCACCGTATTCACGGTGATTACCAGGTTTTCGGCGATTTCTTCATATTTCAGACCCTCGGCAATCAGGCGCAAAACATCGTTTTCGCGTTCGGTGAGCGGGTCAATCAGGTCGGAAACGGATGACCTGCTTTTTGAAGAGATATTTTGAGGAAAAGCAGCCAACAGCGTTTCCACGTAAGCACGATGGTGAGTCTGAGGTAAAACACTTTTCAGAAGGCTGTCCATCGACGCTCCTTCATCAACAAACAGGCGAATATAACCTTCCGTATGTGCCAGTTCGATGGCTTTTTCGAGATCCAAATGGGCATTGGTCTGGCCACCGGCGCAAGCCTGTAACAGGGCTCGCAGGATATAAACCTGTAAACGCAGTCCGGGGCGGGTCGCCTCGTTTTCATCTTTAAGCAAATGCGCCGCCAGGTTTAACCCGCAAGCCACCAGATCCTTGCGCCCCTGTTGCCCCACTTTATAAATCAACAGGCGCAGCCAACCCAAATAATACAAATCTTCGGGGTATGTTAGCCCTTGCGCCGGTTTATCCGGCAGGTTAAGTTCATTGAGCACGGCTTCGGCAGCGGCCGGGTTATGACGCGCCAGAAAAACGATTACCTGTTGGTTAACCACCTCAGGTTTAAGCCAGATCGGAATGCCCAATGGCACCAGGCTGGCCGCTTCGCGTAAACGTTCCTCGGCGGCATCCAGATTTCCTTCGGCCATAAAAAAACGCGCCATCAAAACGGCATTATAAGTGATGCCGGCATTATGCCCAACCATGTGGCTGAGGTGGTTGGCCTGCGAAAAATATTCAAAAGATTTTTTTAACTGGTTCCACTGATAATAAACAATGCCGAGTGACCCATAAACCGAGCCGGCCACCGGCGAAACATAACCGCTGGTACGCTGGTGGTAATCGATGCTTTGCATGGCAACTTCCGCCGCCAGATGAAGCTGACCCTGTTGAATGGCCATTAACACCAGGCCTGAGGCTGCCATCATTTCACATAAATAGTTGCCGTATCCACGGCTGTAGCGAATGGCTTCGTGATAAGCCGGGCAAAGCTGATCATAATCTCCCAACATACGATATGCGCCACCCAGCCCCAGATAAGCCAGACCTTGAATATAATCATCATCGGGTTGGATCAATAACAAAGCCTGATGGGCCAGGGTGATGCTTTGTTGAGGTTTCCCCTGCACGTTTAACAGGTTGGATTGTAATGCGAACCATTCGGCGCGGATCTTGTTGATTTCGCTTTGATCCTCGTTTGGAAGGCTTTCCGATGCCTGTAAAAATTTTTGGATTCGTTCGGCATGTGGAAAGATTTTTGGGTATTTACCATAAAGCAGGTACATCCAACAATATGCCAGGTCGGCGCGCGGGTTATTTGTTTGCATATTTTCCGGAATGGATGCCATCCAGCTTTCAAGGGTGCGACCGAAACCTTGAATAACCAGGCGGGTGGCATGTTTTTCGATCAAATTTATGGCCGCGGGAAAATCCTCTCCGGCCAGGGCGTGTTCCACAGCCTCATTAATCAACCCGGCATGTAAAAACCATTCGCTGGCGCGCCGGTGCAATTCACGGGTTTGTTCTTTAAACATTCGGCTCTGGTGTGAGTGTAACAAATCGGCGAAGAGGTGGTGATATCGATACCAGTAATGTTCGTCATCCAGTGAAATCAGAAAGAGATTGGCGGCGTAAAGGCGTTCCAATAATACGGAACTGTTTTGGCGGCCGGTCACGGCGTCACACAACCCGGCATTCATCTTTTCAAGAATGGATGTCTGAAGTAAAAATTCCTGAATTTCGGGCGATTGGCGGTTAAGCACTTCTTCGGTCAGGTAACTGAGGATATATCGTTGATTGCCATTTAAAGTCCGGATAAAGCCGGAAGAATCAACCCGGTCGCGAACGGAAAGAGCGGCCAGTTGCAAACCGACCACCCAGCCTTCGGTGCGCGAGGTTAACACCGCTAAATCTTCATCTTGCAGATTGAGTCCCATAATGTTATTTAAAAACAGGGCGCTTTCCTCGTCGGAAAAACGTAAATCACTGACGCGGATTTCACTCATCTGATAACCGGCGCGCAGCCGGGCCAGCGGCAAAAGCGGATCTTCACGGGTGATTAAAACCAGGTGTAGCTGCTGCGGCCGCTGTAACAGGATATCTTCAATGATTTGCAGGTTGGTTTTTTGCTGAATCATCTGAAAATCATCCAGAACCAGGATAAATGGTTGCGAAAGATCGAGGATATCGTTAATTAATAAATTGCTGATGATTTCCGCCGGGGGCAGCGTTTCGGATTGCAGGAGACTGCCCACTTCCGATCCGAGGTTGGGATCGATTTTTTGCAAAGCTGCCAGCAAATAGGTTAAAAAGCGCCAGGGATCATCATCGTTTTTGTCCAGTGACAGCCAGGAAAATGCCCGCCCGGTTGTGGGCAGCCAGGCGCTGATGCAGGCGCTTTTGCCAAACCCGGCCGGAGCCGAAACCAGGGTAAGCGGCCGCCCGGCTGAAAGGCCCTGATTAAGGCGCTGCAACAAATGAGGACGCTGCACCTGGGTGTTAAACAGGGCAGGCGCTCGTAATTTGGTGGCCAGCAGGTTGCTCTTAAACGTCATACAAATCGAAGTTTTAATAAAAATATAAGGATCGATCTAATTATACCAACAGGGCCACTCCCGGTTAAATCATTAGACGTGTCTAATTATTTTTAAAAATTTTAACAAAAGTTGGACTATTTTTATAAACGTTTGGTCTGCTTTCATGTTATGATTGGGGCGATCTAATAAACGAATCTTTTGAAACACCCAATCATTCTATTTAAATATAAACGTTCGAGAGGAGGGCGTTAATCAAATTTGCGTCCGGCTGTGTAATTTTTTTGTCAGTCGCGCGTTTCACTATTTGATGAAAAAACAGGCTGCTGTTTAATCCAGTGCATACATCCGAATACCTTAAACCTGGAGACTTCGTTTTGTTATTTGATTGTTAAAACGACCGATTAACATTTGGAGGCTTAATTAATGACGAGTAATTATAAATCTCAACGTATAGGGGTTTTGGTGGGGGGCGGGCCGGCGCCCGGTATTAACAGCGTAATTCATGCAGTAACGATGGAAGCTTATCGTAACCACTGTGAAGTGGTTGGAATTTATGAGGGTTTTAAACACCTTATCAGCGGAGAGTTAAAAAGTGTTTCATTAACACCCGAAAAGGTGGCATATATCTATGGCGAGGGCGGTTCGATCATTCATTCGGCGCGCGCCAACCCGGCGCGTTCCCCCGCAGGTTTGGAACAAAGTGTCAAAACGTTGCAGGCAGCCGGGATTACTTCGCTGGTATCCATCGGCGGCGATGACACGGCCTACTCAGCTTCGCAGGTGGCACGTTATGCCCAGGAAAAAATGGGTGTTCCGTTACAATCGGCGCATGTACCCAAAACGATTGACAACGACCTGCCGCTGCCGGGAGATATTCCCACTTTTGGTTATGAAACGGCGCGCGAACTGGGCACACGCCTGGTCATGAATTTGAAACGCGACGCCGCCACCATTCGTCACTGGTTCCTGGTGTTGAGTATGGGCCGCCAGGCCGGGCATCTGGCTCTGGGCATCGGGCAAAGCGCCACTGCGGCCGTCACATTGATTCCGGAAGAGTGGCCGGTCGGGCAGGTGCGTTTGCAGGAAGTTCTGGATATGCTGGTGACCAGCATGCTGCTGCGTATGCTGCAGGGCAAACCGTATGGTGTGGCTGTTCTGGCCGAAGGTATTCTTGAAAACCTGGTTTTATCGGATCTTGAATCTCTGGCGCATGTGGAACGCGACGAACACGGCCATATTCGCCTGCCGGATATCAATTTTCTGGATATCCTTAAAAACGGCATGGACCGCGAACTGGCCGGTCTGGGTTTAAAGATGAAAATGGTGAAACATATGTTGGGATACGAGCTGCGCTGCGCACCCCCCAATGCCTATGACATCGAATATACCCGCAGCCTGGGCGGCGGCGCTGTGGACTTTTTGCTGCAAGGCAAAAGCAATGCCATCATAACCCTCCAGCAGGGGCAGATCGTTCCGATTGCCTATCAGGATATTATCAACCCCGAAACCGGGCGCACGGCTGTGCGTAATGTGGATATCAACTCGTACCGTTACCAGTCGGCTTACAAGTTTATGACCCGCCTCAAACCGGAACATGCCCATGACGAGGTTTTGTTTGAAAACCTGGCCGGGTTAACCACACTTTCCAAGGCAGAGTTTAAGGATCGCTACGCTTATCTGACCCGCGAAAAATAAAGATAAAAAAACCAATGTTTGTGTTATTCCGGTTCAAAACGACTTTCCCAGGCATTTTGAACCGGTTATTTTTTAAGTGTTTAAATGTTATTGTCCCTGTTTTTTTTACCGGAAGAATTTCACCGGTCAGGGCTTGGGGTGGCGTTAAAGGATTTTTATGCTTTATAGATGGACCTGGTGGGTAAAAACTATTGACAAATAGAAATAATGTTCTATAATAATAAAAAATAATTCACCGGATTTTAACGCTGATAAATTCAATAAAAACACCGGTGAGCCGATAAATAGTTATGTGTGTGAACCCGTCAGACTCAACCTGCCACTTTAGAGGAGATAAAAGCATGTTAACGACATTAACCCCGGTTGTTGAATCAGTTATGATTGCCATTACCGTTTCCGATCTGAAACGTTCGCGTGATTTTTATGAAGGTGTTTTAGGCTTTGAGTTAAAGCGTTTTTACGAACCCACACGCTGGGTAGCCTACCAGGGAAAAGGCGGGGTATACCTGGCCGTGCTGGAGTCTGACAGCCTTGATCCATTATCGTTAAACAATGAAATTGTGTTTAATTGTGAAGGAATTGAAGCCTTATGGTTAAGATTAAACGACGGAACGGATGTTAACATCATCGAACCCTTGCAACAATCCCTGTGGGGTGAAAAACGTTTTGTCGTCTCCGACCCGGACGGTTATCAACTGGTATTTGTACAATAAGGTCGGTTTAATAAAAAGGAAAAAATCCTTACAGATTCGATAGCCAAATTCTGGTAAAATTGGTCTATAATAAGGAAGAATTTTTTACCAGGTAGGATATTGATGTCTGATGATTTAGATCTTGAAGATGAATTACAGCGTTTATTGGCTGAATCGGGAGAAGATTTGTTTGAATTACCCTCCGATGATGTCCCCGTTGCAGCGGCGCCTGCGCCGGCGGCTGCCGACCATTCCAAGGAACGGGTATTATCTCAAGCGGAAATTGATGCTTTGCTGGCAAGTTTAAACGGCGATTAATTTTGGCAGTAATAAAAAAATCAAAGCCACGGGTCGATTGCCTGTGGCTTTTTTTGGTGTGTTAAAAAAAAGAAAAAGAACGATTTAATCAGATGTTAATATCTGACAATAGTCCATTAAATAGGAATTTTTTCACATAAAAAAAGTGTCAAACTGCCCCATTCACCCGGCGGCCCGATAGCCCTGCTTGACATACGTTTTGACTAGTGATAATCTTGTTTCAGAGCAGTCTGGTTGATCAGATTTTCCATATCAGCACAAATGTTTTCTGATAACCTGGCAAGAATTTTTATACAAGATGGAGTAAAATCGTATGTCTGAACGTCATGTTGGAACCGTAAAGTGGTTTAATGCCACCAAAGGATACGGATTTATCGGTCGCGACGAAGGTGAAGATGTCTTCGTTCATTACTCGGCAATTAAGATGGATGGATATCGCCGACTTGAAGAAGGTCAAAAAGTTGAGTTTTCGATCGAGGATGGTCCTAAAGGTTTACAGGCTGCCGAGGTTGTTCTGGTTTAGTTTCAGATTTATATAACCATACAACAGGGTCGCAATTTTGCGACCCTGTTGTTTTTAAAAAATCTTGTACCGTTGAAAAAATACATAAGCCAGCAGTTTACCATATTCATTAAGGGTAGCCTGCCAACCCCGCGCAGACGTCCACCATGTGGCGGCGTTATACCATGAATCCCTGACCGGGCGAATATAAGCAGTTAAATCCTGACCTCGGAATTCGTCGGCAAAAACCATACGCGTGCGTAAACTGTGATATGGGTCAGTCACCACAATTACCGATTTAAAACCCTGGTTATTCATTAACTTATAAATGGCATGGGCTTCGTCACGCGTGCTGTCTACGTGCTGTTCGGTGATGTAGATATCGCGCGGATCGACACCCATTTCGACCAGTTGATTCTTTTCAATCTGACTGAGACTGCCGTAATTTTCGGTAATGATACCGGTCTCGGTTAATATGATGGGAACGGCCAGCTTTTCATCGCGTAGTTTAACCGCTTCCTGTAAACGGGGCGTTCCGCCGCCGCTCAAGACCACAATGGCATCGGCTTCATGTTTGGGGTCGGCAATGATGATCAAACCTCCCAGGGCGGTTAAGAAAAATTCGGCGATGATAATTAAAACAAGAATTAGCAGCGGAACGGCAAAACATCCGGTCAGTGCAAAAAATCCGCTCAGCGGTGCACAGCATCCACCGGGGGTTTTGCCTTCCTGTGCAGTTTTTTTCATTTTGAATGCAAATAGCCCTCCCGGCTTAAAACATCAAACATACGCTGTAAGGCTTCAAGCAGTGTAGCGCGAGGACAGGCAAAGTTGATTCGCACAAAACCTATCCCGTTTTCGCCAAAATCATCCCCCTTATTTAAAGCGACGCGGGCTTTATCCAAAAAGAACTGGTAAGGCGTGCCCGGCAGGTTGAGGGCGCGGCAGTCCAACCAGGCCAGGTAGGTGCCCTGGGGGCTGAAACAGTTAATCCCCGGTAAATTCCGATGAATGAAGTCCACCATAAAATCGCGGTTGGCCTCCAGATAAACCAGCAGTTCAGCCAACCAGGCTTCCCCGTGGCGGTAGGCGGCTTCGGCGGCAGTTTGCCCCAACAGGTTGGGCGACCCCACCAGACCTTTGGCGGCGGCGCTCAAGGGTTTGATCATATCTTTTGAGGGCAAAATAGCCATGGCGGTTTTTAACCCGGCCACGTTAAAGGTCTTGCTGGGAGCGATTAATGTAATCGTACGGGCGGCCACTTCCGGAGAGAGAGATGCAATGGGGATATGTTTCTGTCCGCCATAAACCAGGTCGGAGTGAATCTCATCCGAACAGATTAAAACATGGTGGCGCAGGCAAATCTCGGCCATACGTTCCAATTCGGCGCGTGTAAAAACCCGCCCGGTTGGGTTTTGAGGATTACATAATAAAAATATACTGGCTTGCGACGCGGCAGCTTCAAAGCTGTCAAAATCCATTTCATATTGGTCAACGCCGGGCACCAGGGAATGCGTGATCATCTGTGTACCGGTGTTTTCGGCCACGTGTAAAAAGGGCGGATAGGAGGGAATCTGTACCAATACCTTTCCCTGTCCGGCAAAAGCCTGGGCAACCAGGTTAAAGCCGGAGATCACGCCGGTTAAAAGCTGCACCTGTTCAGGGTTAATCTTCCAGCCGTGGCGTTTTTCCACCCAATCGGCCGTGGTTTGGGCCAGCGTGTTTGAATGGGTCGGGTAGCCAAAAACACCATGATCCACCCGCTGTTTGATGGCATCCATAATAACATCGGGTGACTTAAAATCCGTATCGGCTACCCATAAGGGCAGCACGTCAGCATCATAAACATTCCATTTGCCACTATCCGAGTGGCGGCGGTCAATGATTTCGTCAAAGTTGAACATAAACAAAAGCCTCCATCAGTGACCATTATACTGTTTAAAAAGTATAAATTCAGACCATTTGGCAGATTTTATCGATATGAATAACCCCCTTTAAATTAGATTAAATAAAGGGGGTTATCTGTCTGAATAAAAGAAAGAAACAATTATTGTTTTATGGCATAACTGACGGTTACTTCGGCGCGAATGGCAATTTGTCCCAGGCTGAGCGGACCATCCTCGATAGCCGGGTTGGCCGCCGGAGCCTGGGCATTTTGGATAGTGTTTTGAGCCCAGAGCGTCTGGCTGCGCCCCGACCACCAACCGTTATAATAACTGCTGCTGTTTTCGCTAATCGTTAATACACACCCGATTTGTGAGGCGGCAGTCCGGGCCAGGGCGTCGGCTTTTTCGCGTGCGGCTTTCATGGCCAGTTCACGCGCCTGGTCGCGATAGGTGCGCAGGCTGCTGCTGTAAAACTCCACGTTTTGCACCTGGTTGGCGCCGGCCGCCAGGGCGGCAGCGATTACATCTCCGGTTTTGCTGATGTCACGCAGTGTGACGGCCACCTGGTTGTTGATGCGGTAGCCTTTGATATATAAAGAATCATAATTTTCATAGACCGGTTCGATGACATAAATATCGGTACTGATGTCCTTGTTTTCAATGCCATGAACTGTGAGCGCCTTGATCACTTTTTGCATGCTTGCCGCGTTGGCGGTTTGCACGGCTTCAATGCCGGCTGCGCTGGATAAAACGCCCATCTGGATTAAAACCCGATCCGGCGTAACCATGACGGTGGCCGCCCCGTTTACGGATACGGAACGATTCTGATCACAGGCGGCTGTGCTTTGAGCATTAACCGGCGCAGGCCGATCGCGCCCGGATAAAAGCGGAATGCTTAATAAAATGAAGGCCAGCAAGGCCACCAGAAAAGGTTGAAATAGTCGTGATATTTTAAACATGGAAAAAACTCCTTAATCCGTTTCTTCCAAGTTTAAAAAATTTTTATGTCAGTTTGGTGTCAGAGTGCGGTTAATTGGGAGGCAGTTTAAATCGCCGGCAGGTAAAAACGAATGTGTGTGCCCTGTCCCGGAAGGCTTTCGGCATCGATGCGGCCGTGCTGCGCCAGAATGAGGGCGCGGCTGATGGCCAGCCCCAGACCGGCGCCGCCGCTTTTGCGGTTGCGCGAGGTATCGACCCGGTAAAAACGCTCAAAAATGAAGGGTAAATGTTCGGGGGGAATGCCCGGCCCCCGGTCGTTGACGCCACAACACCATTCCTGGCCCACCCGGCTCAGGTTGATTAATATGGAACTGCCGTCAGGACTGTGACGGATGGCGTTATCGAGCAGGTTATCGAGCACCTGCGCAAGCCGGTCGGCATCTGCCAGAGTACGGCAGATATTCGTACTGGAGTAAATTTCCAGCTTAATATCACGGCGGGCGGCCAGCGGAGCATACTGGCGGCAGCGCGCCTGCACCAGTTCGTTAAGCTCAAGCGGCTGCGGATTAAGGGTTAACATACCGGCATCAAAACGGGTCAGCAGCAGCAAGTCGTTCACCAGGCGAATGAGGCGCTCGCTTTCGCGATGCATGCCGCTTAACAGGGCGTCGCGGCCTTCAAGATCATCCAGCGCACCGTCTTCTAGCGTTTCGATGGTGCCTTTAATCACGGTTAATGGTGTGCGCAGCTCATGCGTCACATCGGCGAGAAAAGCGTTGCGGGTTTGTTCGGAACGACGCAGGTTGGCCGTCATTTTCGAGAAGGCGTTATTTAAAGTATTAATTTCAAGAATGCGTGAAACGCTCAACGGGGGCACATCCAGTTGGCCTTCGCTCACCTGTAAAGCGGCGCGGGCAATATCTTCCACGGGGCGCGCCAGGCTGCGCGCAAATAAAGCCGCCAGAAGCAGAGCGAGCAGCAAGGTTGCCAGCAGGGTTAAACCCATTTGCCAGGTCAATTCGGCCGGCAGACCCGCCGCGGGCAGCGGCATGGCCATATATACAATGCCTGTCACGCTGCCTTGCGCGTCTGAGATGGGCGCTGCGGCATATAAAACCCGCGCGTTTGTTCCGGGTGGCACGGACCGCACCGCGCTGGAAGGTTCGCCGTTTAATGCCGAGATTATTTCGGACCTTTGGCTTAATTCTTGAGAAGAAATAGGCAGCGACCCGCCCGGTGCGGACGGGTAAAGTTCATTTTCCGGCATGGGCAGGTTAATTACAACGGCATCTTGACCGGCCAGGATGCGGGTATGAATGCCGGGCGCGGTGTTGCTGATTTGATTGTATAAACCGCTTTCGTTTAATGGAAGCGCTTGGGCCTGCAAAGCGGCGGCGTTGAGTCTGGCCTGAGCCACCAGGTTGGCGCGCTGCGTCTCAAGGTACATCACTTCCACTGAATGCCAGACCAACAGAGAGGCGGTTGTCATGGCAGCCAACACTACCAGAATGATAACAAGCCATAAATGGGTGCGAATGCTCATGGTTTAAGTTAACCTTTAATCCGGTATCCCACACCTCGCACCGCTTCAATGCAGTCGGCCTGCGGTTCGACATGGCGCAGTTTTGCGCGCAGGCGTTTTATGGCGCTGTCGACGGCGCGGGTGTCTCCGCCAAAATCGTAGCCCCAGATTTTTTCAAGCAGTTGGGCGCGGGTATAAACCCGGCCGCTGTGGCTCAGTAATAGTTGTAAAAGATCAAATTCAATGCGCGTTAAGTTTAATTCCAGGTTATTGATAAATACTTTTCGGGCAGTTATCAGGAGGCGCAGGCCGGCAGGGTGGCTGAGTGTGTCATCATCCCGTTCTTCGACGTCGTTGTTGTGGGTGCGGCGCAAAACCGCCTTAATCCTTGCCAGAAGTTCACGCATTCCAAAAGGTTTGCAGATATAATCGTCCGCACCCAGTTCCAGGCCAATCACACGATCTACTTCTTCATCGCGTGCGGTCAGCATGATGATTGGAACGGCGCTGGTCTTGCGCAGCTCGCGGCAGACATCCAGACCGTCCAGTTCGGGCAGCATGATATCCAGTAAAATCAGGTCGGGCTTAAACTTTTGCGCCATATCCAGCGCCTGACGCCCATCGGCGGCAACCAGCGAAGCATAACCCGCTTTACGCAGGTTATATACCAGCAGTTCGCTCACGCTGTTTTCATCATCAACGACCAATACTTTAAGAGACATCGTTAATAGCATATCATAGATTTGTGGCAGGATTGTGTCAGTCAGGGGTCTGAATAACCTTTAAAGGCTTTGGGAAACGAAAATAAATACGAAAAACTGGTATACTCGTGAAA
>JAJTBH010000047.1 GCA_021287005.1 Anaerolineae bacterium | reverse complement strand
TCCGGTTTGGAAGAGGGTAAACGGGATGAAGAAGGTTCTCCGGTTAAGGAAAAGCCGGAACTTTCCATTTATACGCAGGGTTCCTTCACTGATCTCTGCCGCGGTCCACATGTAGAAAACTCAAGCCAGATAAACCCGGCAGCGGTTAAGCTGTTGTCGGTTGCCGGCGCCTACTGGCGTGGTGATGAAAAACGTAAAATGCTTACCCGCATTTACGGCATCACTTTTCCGAAGAAAACAATGCTGGATGAATATCTCGTTTTACTCGAAGAAGCTAAGAAACGCGACCATCGCAAAATCGGCCAGGAATTGGACCTCTTCAGCTCGGTTGAAGATGTGGGCGCCGGGTTAATTCTCTGGCATCCTAAAGGTGGAAAAATTCGGAAAATAATCGAAACCTTCTGGTCGCAGGAGCATGAAGCGTCGGGTTACGATTTTGTATATACACCTCATATCGGCAAAGCGCAGTTATGGGAAACCAGCGGCCATCTGGGTTTTTATAAAGAAAATATGTATTCACCGGTGGATATTGACGGGCAGCAGTATTTTCTCAAACCGATGAACTGTCCCTTCCATGTCCATATTTATAAAAGTTCCCTGCGGTCGTATCGTGATCTGCCTTTACGGTATGCCGAAGAGGGAACGGTTTACCGGTATGAACGCAGCGGCGTGATGCACGGGTTAATGCGCGTTCGCGGTTTTACCCAGGATGACGCGCATCATTTTTGCCGTCCCGATCAAATGCCGGCTGAAATCGATTTTGTTTTAAACTTCAGCCTGCATATTCTGCGCAGTTTTGGTTTCACCGACATACAGGCTTATCTCAGCACCAAACCGGAAAAATCGGTTGGCACGGCGGAGCGCTGGCAGGCGGCGGAAGCCGCTTTGGAAGCCTCCTTAAAACGCGCAGGTATCGATTATGAAGTTGATATGGGTGGCGGCGCTTTTTATGGTCCAAAGATCGATTTAAAGGTGAAGGATGCCATCGGTCGAGAATGGCAGCTTTCAACCATTCAGTTTGATTTTAACCTGCCGGAACGTTTTGGCCTGACTTATATCGGGGAAGATGGACAGCCGCATCAACCTTATATGGTGCACCGGGCACTCCTGGGAAGCCTGGAACGATTTTTTGGTGTGTTGATCGAACATTACGCCGGCGCTTTTCCGGTATGGCTTTCTCCCATTCAGGCAGCCATTATTCCCATCACCGACAAACACCTTGATTATGCCGCTGAAGTGGCTGCTTCGCTGCGCCGGGCCGGGCTGCGTGTAATGGTGGATAGCCGCCCCGAACGAATGAATGCCAAAATCAGGGATGCCCAAAAACAGAAAATTCCTTATATGTTGGTGATTGGTGACAAGGAAATGGAAAATAAACAGGTGGCCTTGCGCTTGCGAGACGGAGAAAACCCCGGAGCGATGGATTTACCCGTGTTTATTCAACGCGCTCGAGACGATGTGGAATTAAAAAAATAGTTCTGGGAAACGGGGCTGCTTTTTAGCAGCCCCGTTTTTAATATACCATCGTGCACACTCGATACTGGTTAAGGGGGAAATTCAGCAGGACTTATCTTTTAGAGGATAAACGTATCAAACAGGTGGAGAAACTCAGGTTGATGATTTGTTGTACAGGGACAATCAAAGATCGGTTTACATATTTAATTAATTATGTTATTATGTAAACCGAACAAGCGAACGAAAGACGAGGGTGCCATGAGTATCGGAGAAAGAATAAAATTAGCCAGAAAAATGAAACAGCTCAGCCAGGAGGATTTGGCGCAATCTGCCAATGTATCCAAAATGGCTATTTCAAAATATGAACATGATCAGGATCTTCCCAGCTCTGGTGTAATGATTAACATTTCTATGGCCCTGGGTGTACCCGTTGAATTTTTCTTCCGTCCTCCTATTGTTATTGTTAAACTACAAGCGTACCGAAAATTATCATCTCTTGGACAAAAGGAGCAAGACGCTATCCAGGCACAAATTCAAGAATGGCTTGAACGATACATTGAATTAGAAGACTTGTTCCCGGAAGAAAAAAATGTAAGTATCAAACTACCTCATTATGTGATCAATTCTTTTGCCGAGATTGAAAATGCCGCCCATAATCTTCGTTTGGAATGGGAATTGGGATTGGATGCTATTGAAAATTTAATGGAACTTCTTGAGGACCAACATATCAAAGTTGGGTTAATCGATGCTTTCCAAAATTTTGACGCCTGTACTTTTTTCGCTGGCGATGCCCCGGTAATTGTTTCTAAAGCTGGACTACCTGGTGACCGCCAGCGATTTAATTTAGCTCATGAATTAGGTCATTTGGTTATGGAAATCGCTGAAGGATTGGACGAGGAAAAAGCTGCACATCGTTTTGCCAGTGCTTTTTTGGTTCCGGACAGGACTGCGATATTTGAACTGGGTAAACGGCGTAGCAAGTTGGATTTTAACGAACTTTACCTGCTTAAGCGTAAATATGGGTTAAGCATGCAGGCCTGGATTTATCGTTCCAAAGACCTGGGTATTATTAGCGAGGCTACCGCTGATCACCTTTTCAGAACTTTTTCACAAAAGGGTTGGAAGAAAAAAGAACCTGGTGAGGCATTGCCATCAGAAATACCTCTGCGGCTTCAACGTTTGGTCTACCGCGCGTATGCGGAAGATCTTATTTCGCAGACTCGATCCGAAGAATTCCTTGGAGAGCGGTTAGATCCGGTTTGGTTTGAAAAGGCATTATCACATGACATTGCTGCCCCTTCTGCTAATCACTGATACAAATATCTGGATTGATCTTGATCATGGTGGATTAATAGATGATGTTTTTAAATTACCTTACCAAATTTGTGCATCCGACTTTGCTAAAATCGAAATAAAAAGTGTTAATACCAACCTACTCATTCAAAAAGGATTGGTATTCCAATCACTTGAAGGTTATCTTGTAGCAGAATTATATAGTTTATCTCGTAGTAATCGCGGATTGGCCATTGCAGATATGGCTGCATATTTATTGGCGAGAGAGCAACGGTCCACCCTCGTTACAGGAGACAGCCGGCTTGTGAAAATTTCTATACAAAATGGAATCGACGTGCACGGTCTATTATGGCTAATGGATGAGTTTGTTCGGTTGACAATTATTTCTCCTACAAGAGCGGTTGAAGCTTTGACGGAGATTCTAAATCAAAATGCCCGTCTCCCACAGAATGAGTGTGACCTTAGGATTAAAACCTGGTCGGTAAAATAAAAGTTGGATATCGGGAACCAGTCACACCCAACTGATAATAAAATCATTATTTTTTTATTATTTATTTTCCACCGCATCAAGTCGATTGCCAAGCGAAAGCCCCAGGTAACCGCGCAGTAGTTGTTCCATAATTTCGCTGCTGGAGCGGTTTTGTAACACCTTTTCGCGTTTAAGGGCGGCCCAGGTTGAATCGGGCAGGTAGATCGTCCGGCTGCGCGGAATTAATCCATCGGGCAGGGCATAAACCGGTTTTTGCTCCAGGTTGATGTAATGATTTGCTAAAAACAGGCATAATTCACTGGCGGTTTTACCTTCCAGGGCTGCCTGTTCCAGTGTATTGGCCCAGGTTTCATCACTGATCACGATGGTGCGATGGCGGGGTGAAGAATTTTGATCGGGCATCATAATAATTTTCTCTGGTTGGGTGCGCGAAAAACTTCGGGCATTGGGGTGCCGGCCGGTGTGACTCTTTGATAAAGCTGTTCAAGGTATTTTTTTAATCGAGGGAACTCTTTTTCGGGAATCAGGGCATAACTGGGCACGTTAAAAACGTGTTTAATCTCACCATGAATTCTGGCATGCGGAGAGGCTTCACCTTTTCGTTTTAACACCATCGCTATTGCATTAACCATATCCATATATTGTTTGGCCTGGGCCGGGTTGATAAAGTCGGTACCTTCAAAACGGGCTTCAAGGCCGCTTAAGCGTTTTTCCATTTCACCCAGGCGTTGGTTTTGTTCCTGAAGGTTTTGGCGTAAAACGGTCGCCTCATCCATTTTGGCGAGATAGGTTTGCTGGGCGGGCGGCAGACTGCTATCCAGTTCGGCCAGAATGTCATGCGGCAAAATTTGCGTGCGGAAAGCATCCCAGGCAACGTCGGCAAACTCGCGTTTAAAAGTAATAATTTTGGCGCGTACATCTTCTTTTTGAATACGATGGGTATCAATGGTTCCCAACCAATAGGGCAGCCGGTCAAGACGCAGGGCGTTTACCTCGCGTGCTCTAACCTCGTCGTCGCCATGCGGGTATTGTTCAAATCGCACCTGGCGCATGGCGTCTGATAACGCTTCATCGCGTTGAATACGTTGAACCTGACCGTCAACGTCGATAAACAAGGCTTTACACATCAAAGGAAGGGGAATATATAGTTTTCTATCATTTCCCAATGCAGTGGTAAAGGTGGTTCCATAAAACGTGAATGGAAATTCATCAACAACTTTAAAGTCATCTGCCATGTTTGTTTGCCTCATTAAAATAATCTTATCATCTTATAATCTATTATACCGTATCACCCCCCTGTATGACGCAGGGGGGTGATGAAATTTTCAGGTTTTTATTAAGACAAAAATTTTTAAGGAAGTTGAACCACCTTTTTCGACTCAGAAAATTGCAGAGGTCCTAAAAAAGCGTTATGGTTGAATTATTTCCAACAGGCCTGGATAAATGATTATTTCTTCATCGGCGCTGGAAAAATTACGCTGCGAAGCTTTTCGCTCAATAACCCCTTTTATTGTCCAGCGGATCGAGCCGAAATTGGTTTTTATGGTTGGAGGAGTATCAGCCCCGAGCCTGATTTCAAACGGAAAACTTTTAGTCTCGCCACCCGTGAACTGCACGTTTTTTGTTAAAGTGTAAGGAAAACTCTGGCTGAATTCAGCGCCGTGGAAGTTTAACTCACTTGAATTGATTAACAGACGGGCGACTTCGTAAGTCTGCTCTGATTGGGTTCCGGGCAGAGTTGTTTCGCGACGGGTCAATTCGACTTTAATTATATCGGCTTCAAAATCGTGATGGGCTGTGATTCTGAATTCTCCATGGACAGCCTGGGGGGATACCTGTTTACCCGAAGGTAACCGGAGGGATAATTGAACGTCTCGGGGGTGATCGGAAGTAATAAATTCAATGGCATTCGCCGCTTCGTCGGGATGTCGCCCAACATTTATCGGTATCTCATGATGCAAGCGATTTTTATCGGCTGTTTGAATAAAAACATCGCATAACCAGCGTGTATGAATAATTTTGCCGTTGGTACAGGATGATTGTGCATTGGGGGGGATTAAAATATCAACGACATGTGTGTTAACCGAATGGGCCTCCAAAACAATGTCCCTCAAAAATTCATCCTCGTAATAAATTTCCTCGTTATCGGTCCATTGAGAATAACGTTCGGTATGGTGATCACGATTTTTATACACCATACGTTCTCTTTCATAAAGGCAAGATTCAAGGAATCTTAAACGGAGATGGGCGCGAAGAATTTTTACCGGCTGATTGTTTTTGAGGGTGACATGCAGATGCAAAGTGTCTCCCGGTTGGTAAAAACTTCGATCGGGAGAAATATCGATATCAACTTTGGCGCTCCTGAGAAAATTAAACATTTCTGACTCCTGGGCACGGGTTCTATCGAAAAATATTCATCTTTAACCATTCTAGCATCATTCGCCCAATTCCAAATCAGGATTCCGGTCGTTTAACTTTTTTGATGCCCAACTGCACAATCACCTTAATAAGTTTGTTAAATAGCGCAGGTCTGGAGTCTTGTTCGCGATAATTTTTTTATGAATAATTATTTGTTGATTATGATAAAATTTAAACCAGATTCGTTTTAATAATTTTCATGAGGAATGATGAAATTTACTTATCGCCACACTTGAATGCGAAGTAAAAAAGGCGCAGGGCTGCGCTTTACTTTTTCATGGCGTTTGCCGGAGTCTGGCGAGGGCGATAGGATGCACCGATTATATTAATCAACCTCATTCCAGACCCTGGTTAAATGTTATCGCTCGATACGTTAAACCAATCTCTGGAGGTTGATTTGAATTTATTAAAATCCCAAAACTAATATAAAGAAAAAAATTTAAATCATCGGGTTTAAATTCTCCGATGATGCCGTCTTTAATTCTCCCGGATTCGATAAAATCGGGCGGAAGGTATTTATTTTATTAACTGCGGATGGTTACCAATGAATATATTTGCTTTACGAATAAAACCCGGTGAAGACATACTTTTGGCTCTGGATGGTTTCGCCCGCCAGCATCAATGGCAGGCGGCCTGTGTGTTGACCTGTGTCGGCAGTTTGCAGAAAGCGGCTTTACGTTTTGCCAACCGGGAAGAAACGGTTGTTTTACAAGGGCCTTTTGAAATCGTTTCGTTAACCGGTGTCTTTTCGTTGCACGGCGGCCATTATCATATCGCCATTTCAGATGGCAACGGCCGCACGCTTGGGGCGCACCTGATGGAAGGCAGCCAGGTGTATACCACCGCAGAAATCGTACTGGTAAATTTGCCGGATTTTCAATTTTTAAGAACGTTTGACCCCCAGACCGGTTATGCGGAGCTGGATATCCAACCCTATTTATCGAAAGGTTTGAATCATGTCTCTTAAACAACAACTTAAAAAAGATTTTTCCACCATCACCATTGTTTTAATTGCCGTTGCAATTGTGCTCAACATAACGCTCGGGCAGCTTGTATCAAGCCTTAAACTGCCGATTTTCCTTGATTCTATCGGTACCGTGTTGGTGGCTTTACTGGCCGGCCCCTGGGCGGGCGCATTAACCGGTTTGTTGACAAACGTGATCTGGGGCCTGATGACCGATCCGGTTGCAGCCGCTTTTGCGCCGGTGGCTATGGTGATCGGTATCGCTGCCGGGCTTTGCGCCAAATATGGCCTGTTTAAACAATGGTGGCAGGCCATCTTGAGTGGTGTGATTATCACGATTGCGTTGTCTATTATTGCCATTCCCATCCGCACTTATATGTTCGGCGGAATTACGGGCAGCGGTGCAGATTTTATAACGGCTTATTTGCTGGCAACCGGCAAGGATTTGTTCAGCGCCGTTGTTATCACGGTTATCACCGATAATTTGATCGATAAAGTTGTTACGGCTTTGCTGGCCTGGGCGATTGTTAAAGGGCTGCCGAAACGTTTTATTTCACGTTTCCCGCGTGCCGCCTCTGTGATTGGCCGAGCCTAACATGTATCGTTCGATCGGTTTGTACCAGCCCGGCGACAGTTTTTTGCACGGGCTGCACCCGAAAACAAAGCTGTTTATGAGCCTTACCGGGTTAATTTTAATTTTTGCCGGCCCCGGTGATGGTCTGTCTGCCGCGATTTCAGGCCTGTTTGCCATGATGATTTTATGGCGGGCAGGCCTGGCAAGGCTGGCGTTTAAACAGATGCGGCGTTTGTTATTATTTTTCGGCCTGATCCTGGTGCTGATCCATGCTTTGTTTAATCCTGAAAATCGAAACATCCTGTTCGAATTTGGCCCGTTTTCGGTTGGCCTGGAGGGTTTAATTTTTGCCGCTTTAATCTGGTTACGCCTGGCTGCCGCTCTGATGGTTTCACTGGTACTGGTCAGCAGCACGCATCCCGCGCAATTGGTGCAAGCGCTGGCTGAGAGCGGGCTGCCGTATCAACTTGCGTATCTGATTGGCAGTCCCTTATTATTATTGCCCCAGGTATTGGACAAGATTAAATCTATCCGCGCGGCGCAGCAGTCGCGAGGGCTGGAAGTTCAGGGAAATTTTTTCATTCGCGCCCGGGCGCTTTTTCCACTGGCCGCCCCTTTAATTTTCAGCACCCTGGTGGATGTGGAAGAGCGCTCCCTGGCATTGGAATTTCGTGGTTTTAATGCGCCGTTTATCAAAACGAGTTTAAAACCATTAGCCGATAGTCTTACACAGATATGGATCAGGAGAGGGTGTTTGATGATAAACATTGGAGTGATATTATCCGGCGTCTGGTGGAGGATCAATGGCATTTATTAACCTTAATCGGTTTTCGTTTGTTTATGCCGCGGCTGACGCGCCGGCTTTAAAAGATATATCCCTGGAAATTCAGCAGGGCCAGATATTGGGGGTAGTGGGCGCCAATGGATCGGGAAAGACCAGTCTATGCCTGGCTTTAGCGGGAATGATTCCGACCGTATATCATGGGGATTTGCAAGGTGAAATTAAAATCATGGGGATGGACCCGCGTGAATCATCTGTGGGAGATTTTGCCGGAAAGCTCGGCATGGTTTTGCAAAACCCGCTAAACCAGCTTTCCGGGATGTGTTATACGGTTTTTGAAGAAGTGGCATTTGGGCTGGGAAATCTCGGTGTGCCGGCACACGAAATGCCCGAGCGGATTTACCGGGTATTAAAATGGGTGGGACTGGAACACGTTAAAGAACGTTCGCCGTTTTCACTTTCCGGCGGACAGCCGCAAAGGTTGGTATTGGCATGTATTCTGGCGATGCAACCCGCTGTATTGATTCTGGATGAACCGACCGCCTACCTGGACCCGCAAGGCAGCCGGGCGCTTTTTGAAATCATTCAAACTTTAGCCCGATCCGGTACGACCGTCATTATCACAGGATTTACGCTTGAATGGATGGCCCATTTTGCAGACCGCATCATTGCCCTATCGCATGGACAAATAATTTTGGACGGCGTTCCTGACCAGGTTCTGGCTTCTCCGGAGTTGCCGGCGGTCGGCATCGGCTGGCAGCGATATACCCGGGCTGCCCACCTGGCCGGGCCGTTAAATCTCTGGCCTGAAAACATGCCTCTACCGGTTACGTTATACCAAGCGGAAAACGGTTTTCGAACCGTTTTGACAAACAAGTTGGATTAAAAGGACCCCGTGAACATTAAAGTTGAAAACCTGGTTTATCAATATCCCGATGGAACACCGGCATTAAACGGCATCTCGTTTGAGGTTAATTCGGGAGAAAGGGTAGCCCTGGTCGGTGAAAACGGTTCAGGGAAAACAACCCTGGCACGTCATCTGAATGGTTTGTTACATGCTCAAAGGGGAAAGGTGTGGGTAGGCGACTGGCTGACAGGTCAAAAAAGTGCGGCGGTCATGGCACAAAGGGTCGCTTTTGTCTTTCAGAACCCTGATGAACAATTATTTTGCCGATCTGTGCGGGATGAAGTGGCTTTTGCTCCAAAAAATTTTCGTTTTGTTACGAAAGAGGTAGACAGATTTGTTGAAGAAGCGCTTTTTATGTTGGGGCTGAATGCATTGGCAGACCAAAACCCGCGCGACCTGGGACTTTCCTTTCGTAAACGTGTGACGATCGCCTGTGCAATTGCCATGCAGACCCCAATTTTAATATTTGACGAACCTACCGCCGGACTGGATGCGGCTGAACAAGACTTGTTAAGTGAAGTTTTTAAAAGGTTGCATCAAGCGGGAAAAACCCTGTTGATCATTTCGCATGACATGGATTATCTTAGTGAACAGGTTGACCGGTTTATCCTCTTAAAAGAAGGTCAATTATTATTGGATGCTCCCGGCCGGATATTCTTTAACCAAAAAGAAATGTTGGAAACATCCGGATTACTGCGGCCTCAATTGGCGCGACTGGGTGAAAACCTGGGTTTTGATCGTCCTGAGCCGAAAATGGAAAATTTCTTAACCGAATTGTCCGGCAGGTTAAAAAACCAACAAACATAATTATTAAAACGATCGACTTTTTTATTCTCCGGAGAATTTTTGATTTTGTGAAAATCCCGGTGCGCAATAAATCAACCGGTTTCGTTTTCATTTGTTTTTAAAAGCTCCGCATCAACCGGGATGGATAAAAATGAAACAGCGCTTGCCTGGCGAATGGCATTGGTGATGGCCGGGGCGGTCGGCATGGATGTAATTTCGCCGACGCCTTTGGCGCCGTAGGGGCCTTCTTTGGAGGGGTGTTCAACAATAATGGACGTTATGGCCGGTGTCAGAGATATGTCGGGAATTTTGTATTTCGCGAGTGAATCACTGCGAACATACCCGTTATCAAGCACAAAACGTTCGGTCAGGGCATACCCCAGGCCCATCATCACGCCGCCCTCAATCTGCCCTTCCACCGCCAGCGGATTGATCGCTTGACCGACATCATGGGCAGCCACCACCTCAATCACCCGCACCTGCCCCGTCTGGTTGTTCACCTCCACCAGGGCGGCCTGCACACCGTAGCCGAAAGAAAAATGATTATCACCGACTTCTCCCAACCCAACCGTACGCGGGGGTGAGTAAAGATATTGTGCGACCAATGCCTGGCCGGCTTGCCTGGCCAGGTCGATAGATTCCTGAAAGGTGAGAAGCGGATTTTTATTAGAATCTGTGGAATAAAGCATTCCTTCTTTAAACAATATTTGTTTTGGATCGTAATTAAATTTTAATGCGGCGGTTAACGCCAGCTTTTCGCGTACCAACAACGCGGCATTTCTGGCCGCATTTCCGGTCACAAAAGTGTGCCGAGAAGCGGTCGTGGCGCCCGAATCGGGTGTTAAAGCCGTATCCCCCAGAATAACATCCACCAAATCCGGATTAATCCCAAAAACTTCGGCGGTTATCTGGCGCAAAACTTCATCGTGCCCCTGGCCAACCTCGGCGGCCCCGGCGCGTACCAGGACATTTCCATTCTCTTTGATCTCAACTATTGCGGCGGAGGTATCGGGCAGGCCGTTTCCGAGCCCCACATTTTTATAAGCAGCGGCAACGCCCCAGGCGCGATGAACATGGCCGGGCAGCACGTCCGTATTGTTTTCACGGTGATTTTTAACGTATTGTTCCACGCGCTCGAGACATTCCAGCAGGCCGACGCTGTCGTTTAAAATCTGACCGGTGGCAGTGGAAGCACCGATTTTTAGAGCGTTTTTTCTGCGGATTTCAAAGGGAGATAAACCCAATTTTTCTGCAATTAAATCCATCTGGTTCTCGGCTGCAAAGTGCGCCTGGGTGGCGCCGAAACCGCGGTATGCGCCGGCCGGAGGATTATTGGTATAGACGGCATAACATTCCACATCTACATGCGGTACGGCATATGGCCCCAGGCTGTGGGTGGCGGCGCGCGTCATAACCGGCTGCCCCAGTGAGGCATAAGCGCCCGTATCGCCCAGAATCTTTACCTGTTGAGCCAGGATATAACCGTCTCGACTCACTCCGGTTTTCATGCTAATGACGGTAGCGTGCCTTTTGGGGTGCACGCGAATTGATTCAGGGCGGCCAAGCACCATACGCACCGGCCGGCCGGTGACCCTGGCCAACAGGGCGGCATGAATCTGACAGCATATATCTTCCTTGCCGCCAAAAGCGCCCCCGGTCGGCATGTGAACCACACGGACTTTTTCGTGCGGCATCGCCAGACTGTCTGCAATTTGTTCGCGGTCTTCAAAAGGCACCTGCGAACCGACATAAACGGTCAACTCGCCGTTGGTCTGGTCAAATTCGGCCAGGCAGGCTTCAGGCTCAAGAAAGGCGTGTTCGCCAAATGGGGTTCGATAGGTATTTTCGATAATATAGTCGGATAAGTCAAAACCTTTGCATAAATCGCCTTTGCCGAATTGGATATGCATTAATATATTTCCAGCGGCATGGACCGGCTCGGCGTTTGATTCCAGCCCGGCTTCAGGGCTGGTGATCACAGGCAGTGGTTCATATACCACCTCGATCACTTCCAGGGCTGCCGCCGCTTCCTCCTCAGATTCGGCAGCAACAATGGCCAGGGCGTCGCCCACATAACGCGCCTTGTCGTAAACCAGCACGGGCCAGTCTTTAACAACCATGCCATGATTTTTATTCCCTGGAATATCTTCAGCGGTTAAAACGGCGACCACACCGGGCATCCGGCGCGCTTTGGAAACATCAATTTTTAGCAGGCGTGCATGCGGATAAGCCGAGCGCAGGGCTCTGGCGTGTAACAGGTTGGCGCGCCATAAATCCGCGCTGTATTTTTCTTCGCCAGTTGTGCGGGCAAAGGCTTCCTTGCGCGGTAAACGCCGCCCAACGGATTTAAGTTGCGGCGAGGCGCTTAACAACGATTGGTTAATCAATGAATCGGTGGAACCCTCCGTTTCGCCTTGATCCGCCGCATGCCCGGCCAGCTCATCGGCGGCGGCATGGATGGCAGATATTATCTTCGTATAGCCCGTACAACGGCACAGGTTGTGCTTAAGCGCTTTTTTAATTTCCTCATCGCCGGGCTGTGGGTTGCGGTCTAATAATGCTTTGGCGGCTAAAATCATGCCCGGCGTGCAGTACCCACACTGAACGGCGCCCAACCCGGCAAAATGCCGTTGCAGTGGGTGCAAGACGCCATTTTTTGCCAGGCCTTCAATCGTTTCAACCTGTTTATTATCGGCGCGCATGGCTTTAAAAACACAGGCGCGAACCGCTTCGCCATCCACAATGACGGTACAGGCGCCGCAATGGCCCGATCCGCAGCCGTTTTTTGTGCCGGTCAGGTTAAGCCGGTCGCGCAGCAGTTCCAGCAGGAAGGTTTGACGTGTGACTTCAAAATCAAACCATTCCCCGTTAACCATGATATGCACAATGATTAAAGCTGTATCTTTTTCCATTTCAATTTTCTTAATAACCGGTAATCACTTAAATTTTTCCAAGAGCGTGTAATACTCGCTCGGGGGACATGGGCAGTTCGTTTATCCAGACGTCTACGGCATCGTGAATGGCGGCAGCAATCGCGCCGGGCGTGGGCAGCATGGTCATCTCGCCTACACCTTTAGCCCCCAGGGGGCCGTACAAGTCGGGTTCTTCAACCACCACCGGATCAATCCGCGGGGCATCCAGGGCCGTTGGAATCAAATAAGCTGCCAGGGTGGTGGCTTTGGGTCTGCCGTTGACCAGGGGGTAATCCTCGATCAGGCTGTAACCCTGGCTCATCAGGTAACCGCCCTCGATTTGACCTTCAACGTTGCTAAGGTTAATGGCTTTGCCGACATCGTGAGCCGCAATTACCTGCAAGACCTCGACATATCCGGTGTCGGTATCAACTTCCACCTCAATGACTTGAGCGCCGAATCCGTAACCATAATTGGGGCGTTGCGACTGACCGTTTAACGGGTCCAGAGGGTAAGTGGTTGGTGCGTGATAGGTAAAACTGGAAACAACCGGAAAATCCGAGTTTTTGGGGGTGGGGCCCAGAGCCTTTAATTTCTGCGCTGCCAGATCGGCTGCTTTTAAGACGGCATTTCCGGTGACAAAGGTCTGGCGCGAGGCTGAACTGCTGCCTGAATCAGGCACGATATCACTGTCGTTGCGGGCTACCGAAACCGCCTCAATTGGCAAACCCAGGCGGCTGGCAACAATTTGTGTCCAGACCGTGTTGGAGCCCTGCCCTACATCACAGACGCCGGTTTTAACCACAGCATGATCGGGCCAGGCCTCCACTACGGCGTCGGCATGATCATCCCAGCCCAGGCTGTAACCGATATTTTTGCAGCCGCAAGCGACACCCACGCCGCGAAACTTTGAGCCGGCGTGTTGATTTTGTTTCCAGTGTAATCCGCTGATTTTTGCACGTTCAAGGGCTGCATCCAGAGATTGTAATGCACCCACCCCGCCTTCCAGCACTTGCCCGGTGTGCATTAAGGAACCGGTGCGCAGCAGGTTGAGCCTGCGAAATTCGCCCGGATCCATATGAAGTTTATCCGCCAGTTTATTCATTTCCATTTCGACGGCAAAATTGGGTTGGTTTGAACCGAAGCCGCGGAATGCAGCCGTAACCGGGGAATTTGTATGAACGACCCTGGCATTAATGCTGACGTTGGGCACTTCATATGCGCCGGTGGCCAGCGTTATGGCAGTGTTTAACACCACCAGACTGGTCGAGGCGTATGCCCCGGCATTTGCCAGCAGGTCGATTTGCATGGCGGTTAATTTTCCATTCCGGCTGACACCCGTCCGGTAAACCATTTCAAATGGATGGCGTTTGGTGCAGGCCAGAATCGATTCGCTTCTTGAATAAACCAGTTTCACCGGACGCCCGCTTTTGATCGCCAGAAGGCATAAAATGATCTGCACAGAGATATCTTCACGCCGGCCAAATGCGCCGCCAATGCTGGTAACGACTTCACGAATTTGCTCCCTGGGAATGCCCAGAGCTTCGGAGATTTGCCGGCGATCTTCATCCGCCCATTGGGTGGCGACAAAAAGATTAATACGGCTGTCGGCGTCTACATACGCCAGGCCGGCTTCGGGCTGCAAAACGGCATGATCCACCAGCGGTGTGGTGTAAGTGTTCTCGATGATCAAATCTGCTTCTGCAAAACCCGCGTTTATATCCCCATGATGTAATTGCAGGCTGTGCAAGATGTTATCAGGGCGGTCTTCATGCACCAAAACTGCGCCGGGAATTAAAGCGGCATGTACATCGTTTATCACCGGCAGTTGTTCGTATTCCACTTTAATTAATGACAGGGCGGCTTCAGCTATTTGCGGGTTCTCGGCAGCCAGAGCGGCAACCCCATCACCGACATACCGCACCTTGCCGCCGGTGCGAGCGAGTGGAGATTGGTCGGCAAATACCAGGCCATATTTACCGGGTTCGGGCAAATCATCACCACACACCGCACAAATAACGCCGGGCAAAGCTCTGGCGGCACTCAGGTCGATCGATTTAATCCGGGCGTGCGGGTGAGGGCTGCGCAGTACACGGCCGTAGATCATTCCAGGCAGGTAATAATCGGCCGGATAAAGCGCCTGACCGGTCACTTTCTCACGAGAATCAACCCGAATTGTGCGGCTGCCAATAAACGTTTCTTGACCGAATGAATTTTTTTCCGAGAAATCATGATTAATCATGGGAAATAATCTCTACGGGGGCGTGAATGGCTTGAGAATCCTTAATCAAAGTAGCAGCCAGTTGGACTGCTTTAAAAATTTTGGCATACCCCGTACAACGACATAGATTACCGGACAGGGCAGTTTGAATTTCCCTGTAAGTCGGGTTGGGATTGGCATCCAATAAAGCTTTGGTAACCAGCACCATACCCGGTGTGCAGTAACCGCATTGAACGGCGCCGCTTTGTATAAATGCGCTTTGAATGGGATGCAGTTCACCATCCGGCGAGCTCAGACCTTCAATACTAATAATTTCTGCGCCATCTGCCTGTGCGGCCAGAATCAGGCAGGATTTTACGGCAGCGCCGTTATAAATGACCGTACAGGCGCCGCAGTCTCCCTCGGCACACCCATCTTTAACGCCGGTAAAATGTAATTCATCGCGGAGCAGTTCCAGTAAAGTCATGCTTCCATTGACAGTGCATTGAAAAATTTGCTGATTAATGGTCAGGGTTACAGGGTGTAAACTCATAATGGTTTCTCTAAAGCCCTTTCACAGGCTTTTAATACAGCTTTTTGGGCGAGCGTAACAGCTACAAACCGGCGGTAATCGCCGCTGGCGCGCACATCGCCTATGGGTGAGATATCCTGGTTAACTGCGTTGAGCCACAGCTCGTTGTCAGCCACCAACCGGGATTGATTAATTAAATCAGGAATATCTTTGCCCAACAAAAAAGCTTCCGCGGTTGAACTTCTCATAACGGTGGGGGCTACCGAACCAAGTGATAGACGGACGAAACTGATTTTCTGGTGCAGATGATGGATTAAAACGGCGGCATTAACCACTGAAATGGCCATAGCTTTACGCCGTCCCAACTTTAAAAACGCCGAAGCCCGGTTAATGTTGGGAAGCATGGGAATTTTTATTTCTGTTAACACTTCTCCCGGCTGGATGGATGTTTTTCCGGGGCCCAACAAAAATTTTTCCAGCGGGATCATTCGCTCGCCATTCAGGTGCTGTAATTTTATTTCCGCACCCAGCGCCATCAAAGCCGGAACGCTGTCGGCAGCGGGTGAGGCCGTGCAGATGTTACCGCCCAGGGTGGCACGGCGGCGGATGAGCGGGTCGGCGATCGAAAGGCAGGCTTCACTTAAAGCGCCAGCATGTTTGATGATGAGCTCCGAAGCCGCTGCTTCGGCGTGAGTGGTCAGAGGTTTAATGCTGATGCCTTGTTCCAGTAATTGGATTCCACGTAATTCATTTAATCGTGAAATGTCAATGACCAGGTCCGATTTCCATTTTCCGGCGCCCATCAAGGGAATCAAATCAGTGGCGCCGGCCAGCAGGCGGGCTTGCGGGTTTTCGTGAACCAACCCTAAAAGATCCTTGAAATCTTTTGCAACAATCAGGTCAAATTCAGGCATATTTTAAAACCCCAACGGAAATCAGCTTCATTGGTTTTTATCCACGCCCTGGATGGATTTATTCACAGAAAGATCCTGTAATGGCATTACTGATTAAAGCCAGGTCCTGCGGATTAATTTCAATCTCTTCTCCGGTTGAACCGGCGCCAATCCATATGCTTGGATAAATCAGAAGACTTTCATCCATCAACACGGGCAGACCTTCCACACCCAGGGGGCTGACGCCTTTGGGGGGATAATGAATTAAATGCGCTAACTCCTCAGGTTTGGCCAGTTCAACCCGCGCACAATTCAGCGCTTTTGAGACATTGGCAATGTGAATTCGCCTCGAGATGGAACAAACAATCAACGCAAAACCGGTCTGAGGGGTCATTCGTAAAAAAAGAGTTTTACTGATGCGGCCGATATCCACATTTAAAGCCGCAGCGAAATCAACAGGTGATTTGATTTCGCCATAATTTTTGTGAAAATGTAATACCCAATTAACCTTGCTGTTGGTTAAAACGGCGGCAACGTTTGCATGCATTTATTTTTTCCGATATCGGTAGAATTAACGGGGTTATTATAAAGGATAATAGTCAATTATGAATAATTAATTTATGACCCTTTCGGGTAATAATGGTGGATATCGAGGTTGCCGGTTGGTTTTCAGCAAAAATACGAGCCAAACCGGGTAAAACGGCGGTTGGTACAAAAGGCCGGGGTAATTAACGACAGGAGGTGAAACTGTTTGGTTTCGTCAAAATACCGACCCATTGGAGTCGCGCAGGGTCAAAACGCAACCTTTTTTCAGCTTAAAATCTACTCCGTATTGAACATTATTTATTTAAGGGCTTTTTCAGCCCTTTTATCTGGATGTATGCCTTATATAATGATTACCTTAGACAGGTCTGCTCCCAACCCCTTGAGCGCAGCGTAGGTCAGCTTATCCATTTGAGCATCATCAAAACAGGCGGTTGAGACCGTTCGAAAATATTTTCTCGACAGGATGCTTGCCTGGTGAA